>CAIXUF010000722.1 GCA_903922535.1 Candidatus Hydrogenedentota bacterium | reverse complement strand
CGCATTTGGACGACATCCGCATGTGCGCGCCGCGCACGGACAGCCGCAGCTTCACCAGCAGCTTTACGGGCACCCTCGACGGGTGGGTGCAGGAGGCGGGCACCTTCTCCGCCGCGACCAACTGCCTCACCAACACCTCGACCGCGGTGCAGGGAAGCATGCGCAGGGACACGGCCAGCGGCGACTTCCAGATGAAGCTCTCGTACCGCGACACCAGCAGCCCTGCCGGGCCGGGAGCGCAGGTCCGCTTCCGCCAGGCCGACAGCAGCAACTACGCCCTGGTCAGCATGTCGCCGAACTCCGTGAACCTCTCCGAGCTGCGCTCGGGGGCCACCGCTGCCCTTGCGAGCGCTGCCTGGACCACCATCGCCAACACGTGGTACGACCTGACCGTCATCGCCGACGGCAAGCACATCGAGGTGTGGCGCGGGCCGAAGGGCGGCGCCCAATCCAGGGTGTGCAGCGTGGACAGCGCCACAATACTGTCGGGCACCAAGACCACCCTCGTGACCGCCGCTGGCGGCACCTATTCCTTCGACGACGTTCAGATGACCGCCGAGGACCCGTCAAACGCGACCCTCGCCTACGACGCGGCGAACCAACTCACCGCGATGACCGCCAACGGCACGGCGACGCACTTCGCGTACGACGACTGGGGACGCATGGCGGGCAAGACGCAGGGCAGCTATGCGGCCACCTACGGTTACCGTTTCGGCGACAAGCTCAAATCGGTCACGTCGAACTTCCCCGGCGAGAACGCGTCCGTCGGCTACAACTACGACGGCCTGGGCAAGCGGCGCTTCGAGCAGCTTGACAACACCACGGCCACGTGGTTCCGCTGGTCCGGATGGGAGGAGAGCGGCGAGTACGCCGGCACGCCCAACACGTGGACCGTCGGCGCGAAGCAGACGGGCTATGTGCCCGGCCTGGCAGCCTATGCCGGGGCGGACCCGGCCACGGCGGACTGGCGCTTCAACCTGAACGACCACCTGGGCAGTCCGCGGCAGATGCTGGGGCAGGACAAGTCGGCCAAGGCGCGCTACGATTTCTCGCCCTACGGCGAGCTGATGCGCTCGGCCGGGCTGCCGCTCACCGTCGGCTACACCGGCCACCGCTGGGACCCGGCCATAGGACAGTACTTCGCGCCATTCCGCTACTACAACCCACAGACCGCACGGTGGAACATGCGGGATCCGTTCGGATATGTGGAAGGACCAAATGTGTATACGTATGTGGGGAATCAACCAACGAGATTCGTTGACACGCTCGGACTGGATCCGCTTTCACCTTGTCTGCAGGCACACCTTAAGAACTACTTTCCCGATGTCGATCTGACTCAAGTCGACGTATTGCTCGGAATCCCGTGGTTTGTTCCAAAGAGGGGCGACAAAGCCGGATATGCCGACCCACCACATCATGTTCATGTTCAACCATATTTATACAGTCAGACAGATCCCGAAGGGATATCGTTAATCGGGCATGAACTCCAACACTTTGAGCAGGCCGCAAATGACGGCCGGGGGAGGTTCCGGGTGAAATACCTTCTATCGAAGAAAGCTCGGGATGCCTATGAAACGGACGCTGACGATGTGGGACAACTAATCTACGACCAATTCAAGGATAACAACCCATGTGGACCCAAGGTAGAATCGCTTATACCATAGCGCTCGTGGCCCTCCTGTACGGCTGTGCTACAGGCCCAAAGTGTGAATGGCGTATTGGTCAACCCGCGTATACGGACGTCATGTCGCATGAATGGCACGAGCGGGTTCCATATTTCTTGAAATTGTCTTTCGAGGATCAGCACAAGGTATTCATGTATAGTACGTTCTGTATGCACCCAAACACCCATTTCTTTGATGACGCCTTTACAGAGTCCGTACGTCAATACCCTGGTTTCTTTGCCGCAGTATTGGCAATGCCATCCAATGAAGAGCAGAAGGTTAAGGTGCTTCACGTTCTTCTGCACAGCGATAAGAGACTATTTCTTCGCATAAGTCCGGTCGACAGAGAGTCGCTCGTGGCCGCCATTGCCAAATGGGTGTCCAAGGAAAAGGCCGACATGGCGAAGTGGCTTATCGCTGGTTATCCGGGGAATCAGGGCGAATCAGGGGGAAATCAGGGGACGCTTCCTTGAATAGGTGCGAATAATGTGCGCGTGCGTGCATCAAACCGCTTGACGCGCACGCGTCTGTTGGACAAGACTGTGCGTGCATTTTGACAGTTGAATCTTTTGGGACGGGCAATCACTGACTTTGCGAAATGCGTCCTTTGCCTGCCACGTGCGGCATGACGCGGCCAACGCCGATTTCCAGATGAAGTTCTCCTACCGGGACACGAGCGGGACCCCCGGGCCGGAGGCGCAGGTGCTGTTCCGCTACACGGCCTCCAACAACAACGCGATACTGCGCATGTTCCCCTCCTCGTTCCGGGTGACGGAGGTGCGCACCGGCACCCAGGTCAACCTGGTCACGGGCGCCTGGGCGACCACCCCGGGCGCCTGGTACGATGTGACCATCCTCGCCGACGGCCCGCACGTTGAGGTGTGGCGCGGGCTGAAGGGCGGCGCGCAGTCGCGGGTGTGCAGCGTGGACAACGCCACGCTGCTGTCCGGGACCAGGTGGTACCT
>CAIXUF010000721.1 GCA_903922535.1 Candidatus Hydrogenedentota bacterium | reverse complement strand
GCTTACCGCGGCGGACGCGCGGGACGCACCCGTGCGCTGCACGCGTTCCAGCGCGACCTGCGCGAATACCGGGCCGGGCGCGACGGGCTTTTCCTCAGCAACACATGGGGCGACCGCTCGCGCGACGCCCGCATCAACGAAGCCTTCCTTTTGAAGGAAATCGAGGCGGGTGCGGCGCTAGGCGTGGACGTGGTGCAGATCGACGACGGCTGGCAGCAGGGGCGCTCCGCGAACTCCGTGGCTGCGCGCGGCAAAGGCGTGTGGAACGGCTACTGGGCGGCTGATCCGAACTTCTGGGACGCCGACCCCGCGCGTTTCCCCAACGGCATGGAGAAGGTTGTCAAGGTCGCACGCGACAAGGGCATGAACTTCGGTCTCTGGTTCGGACCGGACTCCAGCAACGACGCGGCCAACTGGCAGAAGGACGCCGACCGCCTTTTGAAGTTCCATCGCGAGATGGGCATAAACTACTTCAAGATCGACTCGATGAAGACGCACAACGCCGAGTCGCTGCGCAACCAGCGGGCCATGTTCGACCGTATGCTGGGGGGGTCGGGCGGCGCGATCACCTTTGACCTCGACGTGACGGCGGAGATCCGTCCGGGTTACTTCGGTCTGCCGGACATCGGCCCGCTCTTCGTCGAGAATCGCTACACCGACTTCCACCGGTATTGGCCGCACCAGACGCTGCGCAACCTGTGGATGCTGTCGCAGACGGTCGATCCGCTGCGGCTGCGCATCGAGGTGCTCAACAACGCGCGCAACGCCGACAAGTACAAAGGCGACCCGCTGGCGCCCGCGCTGTACAAGCCAGACACGCTTTTCGCCATTGCGATGATGGCGAGCCCGCTGGGCTGGTTCGAAGTCTCGAACCTGCCGTCCGAGTATGCGGCACAGATGCGGCCGCTGGTGACGGCGTGGAAGGCCGAGCGCTTGCGGATGCACGGTGGCGCGAACGTGCCGGTTGGCGCGGCTCCGGACGGCATGGCATGGACGGGCTTCGTGTCGGCGGCGGCGGACGGCAAGGGCGGCTACGCGCTGCTCTTCCGCGAGCTGAACGCCAGTGCTGATTTCGCGCTGAACGTAGGACAGGCGTCCTGGCCTGTCCCCATGCTGCTCCCGGCTGGACAGGCGGGGACGCCTGTCCTATGGGCCTCCGTCCTCGGTGGACGCGGCACCGCCCGCATCGCTGATGGGACGCTCACGGTCAATGTGCCTGAGAAGCTCGACTTCGTCTGGGTAAAGCTGGAGTAGCTGCTTAATGCGATAGTGACAAAAATGTCGCGTGAATTGTCCAAGGCGGTTTAGGGGCCGACAGCATCGGCTCAATTTCCCGTTGTGTTCTTTCGATGCCGCCTTCTACTTACTGCTTTTGTGGCAGAATCCACCGTTTTTCACGTGTTTTCCTGGGTTGGCCTGGTAATTGCGTTATCCGTGTCAAGCATGTGCGAACCGGCGATTGACAGTGGAAAAGACAACGGCGGCCCCGGACGGGGCGGCCATACAAGGAGACACACCATGAACGGAATGCGTTGGAGACTCAAACTCGTTGGCCTGGTTGCGGGCGCTGCGCTGGCTTGCGCGGCGGACGCCTGGGCGCAGGCGGCCCCGGCCGCGGCCCCGGCGGCTGCGGCTGTTGTGGCGGCGCCCGCTGCGGCGGCGGCAGTGAACTCGGGCGACACGGCGTGGGTGCTGGTCAGCACGGCGCTGG
>CAIXUF010000720.1 GCA_903922535.1 Candidatus Hydrogenedentota bacterium | reverse complement strand
CCTTGTAGAAGTCGGCACCCACACGGTCCATCTTGTTGATGAATGCGATGCGGGGAACATGGTAGCGCTGGGCCTGCCGCCAGACCGTCTCGGACTGGGGCTGCACGCCCGCCACCGCACAGAACACGGCCACAGCACCGTCGAGCACGCGCAGACTGCGCTCCACCTCGGCCGTAAAGTCAATATGGCCGGGCGTGTCGATAATGTTGATGTGGTACCCCTTCCACTCACAGGCCGTTGCGGCCGAAGTGATGGTAATACCGCGCTCCCGCTCCTGCTCCATGTAATCCATGGTGGCAGCGCCGTCATGGACTTCGCCCATGCGGTGCAGTCGGCCGGAGTAGTACAAGACGCGTTCGGTAACGGTGGTCTTGCCGGCGTCAATATGCGCCATGATGCCGATGTTGCGCATCTTCTCAATCGGTAACGTTCTAGGCACGTCCTGTCTCGCTTTCCCCGCACCGTTTCCGGTACGGCATTACATAGTTCCCGGCTTCTCTAATGCCCCGGGCACTGGTCGCGCCTCGCTCATCGGTATCCGGCGTCACGCTCTCTCTGATTCAACTTTCATATCGTGAAAACAGAGGTGAGGTTTTGCCCGGGGTCGGCCCTCGGGTTCCTTCACTCTGCATCGAATAAAATCAAGACTCTCCTCATGTTCGGAGACCGCCTTAGAACCGGAAGTGGGCGAAGGCTTTGTTGGCCTCGGCCATCCGGTGCGTGTCGTCTTTGCGCTTCATCGTGGCGCCCTGCTTGGCGTAACAGTCAAGCAGTTCGCCGGCGAGGCGCTCAATCATCGTCTTCTCGCCGCGTTTGCGGGCAAACTCAATAATCCACCGGAAGGCCAGCGCCGTGCGGGTCGCCGGGGCAATCTCCACCGGAACCTGGTAGGTCGCGCCACCGATGCGGCGGGACTTGACCTGAAGCATGGGCTTGGCGTTTTCCAAGGCCGACGTGAACACGTTGAGCGGGCTCTCGTTCGGCACTTTGACGGCAATGATTTCAAAGGCGCCGTAGACAATGGACTCGGCAACGCTTTTCTTGCCGCAAACCATGACGGTGCTGATGAACTTGGCCACCACCGTGCTGTTCCACTTGGGATCGGGCAGCGGTGTGCGCTTCACTATTTCTCTGCGTCTCGCCATCGATTAACCTAAGTCCTGTCGCGCGGTTACGCGCCGTTGGGCCCCTTAATGCCTCGGCCTCTTACTTTGCTGCTTTCGGCCTCTTCACGCCGTACTTCGACCGGCTGACCCAGCGTCCGGCATGCACTTTCTTGCCGCCCTGGTCCTTCACGCTCGCCGTGCCGCCGCAGTCGCCCGTCGCATCCAGCACGCCACGGATAAGGTGGTAGCGGACGCCCGGAAGGTCTTTCACACGGCCGCCGCGCACCATGACCTGCGAGTGCTCCTGCAGGTTGTGGCCCACGCCGGGAATATACGTCGTCACTTCCATGCCGTTTTTGAGGCGGACACGGGCCACTTTGCGAAGGGCCGAATTCGGCTTCTTCGGCGTCATGGTGAACACGCGGGTGCAGGTGCCAGACGCCTGGGGGCACGCCTTGAGCGCCGGCGACTTCGTCTTCGTCACCACTTTCGAGCGGCAGTTTCGAACCAGTTGGTTGATGGTCGGCAAGACTACTCTCCTTGCGTGAATCGCCGGGGACTCCGCAGACGCATGGCACACCACTTCTGGCGCGCCTTGCCAGAGAAACTAAAGGTTTCGTTCAGACAACGGACCGAAAGAATAACATATCCGCAGGGGGATGTCAAACAAAATCTCCCCCCATGTTCTGCCCTTCTTTTCAGGCACCCTGCGGCCACTTGTCAAGAGTTATCCCGCCGCCGAAAAGTCGCGCTGCCGCGCCCCGCGGTGGGACGGAGCCGGCCGGCGGATCGGCCCGTGCCGCTGGCTTGGAACGGCCGTTGAGCGGGCGATTACAGTGTTCAAGTCATGGACCCTATGGACACTATGGACCTTATGGACGGTATGGACCTGACGCCGCGGGTGACTCGGATGCATGTCCCTCTCGTATATAAAGTCCATGGAATCAGAGGTTTCGGGCAATGTCCCGCATGCCAACCGCCGTGTGTAGGATTATGGCAGCCAAGGACTTAGCCAGAGTTCTGACCCGGCAATCTGGGACAGTGGCCCCCGGCTGTCAGCCTGCAACGAATGCCCAAGGGGCGAGAGCCGAGAGCGCGTGGGCGCGACAGCCGGGGGCGGCTGTCCCACGCTGCCGCTGCCGCGTGGCCACTGTGCCATTTCTGTCGCGAATCCCCTGCGAAGATCGCCCTGTGGTTTCGGCGATCATCCGCTTAGCACGATATACTGTTCTTACTATGCTTTATCCCTATATATCTTGTAGTCGTATCACTGGCGCGTGTGCCTTTGCAGGCTTCCTTCACCGCGTGGTATCTTCCCTGAGATCCTTGGAAGTAACGCAAATATGGAATTATCGCCCCATGACCAAAGTGCTATTTGTCTGCCTTGGAAACATCTGCCGCAGCCCCACCGCGGAGGGTGTCTTTCGCGATCTTGTTCGAAAGCGCGGTTTGGAGAAAGCCATCGGCACGGACTCCGCCGGAACGAGCGGCTGGCACATCGACGCGCCGCCTGATCCGCGATCGCGCGCCGAGGCGCGGCGGCGCGGCATCAGCCTCGAAGACCTGCGCTCGCGCAAGGTGGACGCGGCGGACTTCGCGCGCTTTGACTATGTCATCGCGATGGACGAGAACAATCTGGCCGATCTGGCGGCCGATTGCCCCGTTCCCCTGCGCAGCCGGCTCCACCTCTTCACCGACTTCGCGCCCGAGGGCACGCCGTCCGGCGTGCCCGACCCCTATTACGGCGGCACGGACGGCTTTGCACGGGTGTTCGATCTGATCACCCTGTGCTCTGAGGGCCTGCTGGCCCGCATAATTCAAGAGCGGCACAAGGGCGATGCGCACTAGTCTAATCGACATCATCACTGCGCGGCTTGGCCGGCCGGCCGAGTCCTGCCGCGCGCTCAGCGGCGGCTGCGTTGGCGAGGTGTACCGGGTGCGCATGACGAACGGCGAGGATATCGTCGTAAAGCATGACTCCCGTCCCTCCCCCGCGCTCGATGTCGAGGGCTACATGCTCCGCTATCTTGCCGAGCACAGCGCGCTGCCCGTGCCCCGCGTCCTGCACAGCAGCCCCGACCTGCTCGCCATGGAATGCATCGACGGCGACAGCCGCTTTGACACGCGCGCTCAACGCCACGCCGCGGAACTGCTCGCGGCGCTGCACAACGTCCGCGCGCCACAATACGGGCTTGATCGCGCCACGCTCATCGGCGGCCTGCACCAACCCAACCCGTGGACGGATTCCTGGGTGGACTTCTTTCGCGATCACCGGCTGCTGCGCATGGCCGACAAGGCGCTCGAAGATCGCGTCATGCCCGCCGCCCTGCACCGGCGCATCCACAAGTTTGCGGAACGGTTGGAAGAATTCATCGACGAGCCCGAATACCCCTCGCTCCTGCACGGCGACGTGTGGACCACCAACGTGCTCGCCCGCAACGGGCGCATCACCGGATTCATTGATCCTGCCGTCTATTACGGGCACCCTGAAATCGAGCTGGCCTTCATCACGCTCTTCAACACCTTCGGCCCGCCCTTTTTCGACGCCTACCACGCGCTACGCCACATCGCCCCCGGATTCTTCGAGCGCCGCCGCGACATCTACAACCTCTATCCCCTGCTCGTGCATACGCGCCTCTTCGGCGCATCCTATCTTGGCCGTGTGGAGCACACGCTGGCGCAGCTGGGGTTCTGACGTTCAAAGCCCCCTGCGACGTTTCCGCCGTTGTTGACGAAGGGGGAAAGAGAATTCAGGGAGACGTTGAGCCTGCACAGGGCAAGAAGGCGCGCATCTCTTAAGTCCCCCTTCGAAGGGGGATTTAGGGGGATGTTGCGTTGCGCAAACGACCTTGGGACGGGCTATCCAGCAACCCGGTCCTGTTTGAGCACGGGCATCTCAGACCAAGTCTTGCCCTCAAGCAGTCGTCCGTTCTTCTTCTTGTTGAATCCGCCCCATTGCTTGAAGAAGAAGGCAACCTTGGCCTTAACGCACTGATCCCGCAAACTGACAGCCCATTCCTCGGCCATCGGCCGCGCGCCCGGCCCAGACTCTCCCCCAACAATCGCCCAATCGATGCCACCCAGGTCTATCCCAGTTACCGGGCCAATCAAGGGCTCAAAGGAGACAAACTTGACCTGCGCGCCCGTCCGCCGCAAATGGTCAATCCGGCCTGTGCAGTCCTGATCCTCCACGCTGACTCCCATCCAGATTTGGGGTGCCCACGGCAGCTCTTTGTCAAGAATTTCCAGTCGGTCCGCCCGCTTGGTCAGCACTTGATACTGGTGCCAATGCGCGCGGCGCATCACATCGAATACCTTCAGGACGAAGTCTAAAGGCACGCTCTTGTGAAACAGATCGCTCATTGAATTGACGAAGATGGTCTGGGGTTTCTTCCACGTGAGCGGAAGTTCCAGTGCCTGTTCATGCAACGCCACCTTGAATCCGCCCACATAGTTGGGCTGACCCATCGCCTGCAACCGTCGTGCCATGCGTTCGGCGTAGCAATGCTTGCATCCGGGGCTGATTTTCGTGCAACCCGTCACCGGATTCCACGTCGATTCAGTCCATTCTATTGAGGAGTTTGTCGACATTAATGCTCTCCAAGTCAACGGTACTTCTTGAAAATGTCTTTGGCAATTCTTTCGGCAAGCGGTTGTCTTGATGCAAAGAAAAGATAATAGACTGGGGCGTTATTCTTGTTTCGCATGGGCAGGGGTGGAGGTACACACTGAAATCCCGCAACCTTCTTCAGACGTTCGCGAAATGCCTTCACTATTGCCACATTGTCAGTCTTTTCCTCATAGCCAAAGAGGTTGTCCTGAGTCGAGTATGCCGCATCACGCCATGACTCATCACCCCAGAATGCGTTCAAGCGAGCAATTTGCTCCTTCTGCGCTTGGCTCGAATCGCGCCGTAACACGTTGCGGTTAATGTCCATAATCGGAAAGTTGAGAAAGACGTCCACCGTTTTCAAGTTGCCTGCTAATGCAAGCACTTTCCAGTCGAGATGCAGCCCATAGGGATCCAGAACGCATAAAGCCCGCTTATATTCATCATACCTGATTTTCGGTAAAATTCGTTCGAGCAACACTACATTGCAATCTTGATTATACACGTGCACATTCTCTCGATTACCGCGCAACTCCTCGAGATTCTCCGCACGGGCAGGGTTGAGATCGACAAAATGGTATTCATTGAAGGGTGGGCTAATCAGCAAAGCGTTGAGGGGGCTTCCAGGCACAATCGTCTTCTGTTCTTTGGAAATGTGAAGTCCGGCTCCAGCAAAACCGTCAATATATGACGCGTGCAGCTTCTGGCTTGTTAAGATCTGCGCATAAGCCGCCGCAAATTTCCTGATAATCTCAAGTTTTACCTCCGACCATTTCCCGATTACATCAAGATCCGTGTTCATCAATTCTCCCTTCCAATTTGAGTCGGTCACTAGCGTGGTGCCCGTAAGAGCTGATGTCCAAATACCTTGTGTTGAATTCTCCCTATAGGATGAGATTATAGAAACAATACTTCGACTGTTCCAATCCCCCCGTCCGCTATTCCTTTCCCCACCGACGTTATCTATAATGGTGGGCGTGATTGCGCGCCTTATTGATAATCGATTATCAGTTGGCGGGTTTGCATATGGGAGTTCCGTGCATGGTTGTGATGGAAAATGTTCAGCGAAAACTGGGGCCGGGCGTGGCCTTTGCCTGCGAACGGTTCCACGCGCCCGAAGGGGCGCGAATGGCCCTTTGGGGGCCGAGCGGCTGCGGCAAATCGACCATGCTGAACCTGATTTCGGGCCTGTTGCGCCCGCATGCGGGCGTGATCCGCGTGGACGGAACGGAAATCCAGAAATTGTCGGAAAGCGCGCTGGACGCCTTTCGCGGCGAGCGGTACGGGTTCATTTTCCAGACTTTCAACCTGCTGGCGCCGTTCAGCGCCCTGCAAAACGTACTGATTGGCATGCGCTTTTCCGACGTGATTCCCGAGAAGGAGTGGAAGGACCGGGCCAAAACGATGCTGGAACGGGTGGACCTGGGCCACCGGCTGCATGCGAAACCGGCCACATTGAGCGTGGGCGAGCGCCAGCGCGTGGCCATTGCGCGGGCGCTGGTGAACCGGCCCCGGCTCATCGTCGCGGACGAGCCGACGGGCAGCCTGGACCCCAAAACGGCCAACGCCGTGATGACGCTGCTGCTGGAGCTTTGCGCCGAGGAAAAGGTGACGCTGCTGCTGGTCACCCATGACCGGGGCATCGCGGACCGGCTCCCGGACCTGTTTGACTGTTCCGGCCTGGTGAAGGAGGGGACGTCATGAGCCTGTGGCACATCGCCTGGTCCTACCTGTGGAACCGCAAACTAACCACCATCATGACGGTAATCTCCGTGGCGCTGGGCGTGGCGCTCATCTCGGCCGTGCTCACGCTGCGCGAGCAGACGCAGAAGCGCTTCGAGGAGGAGGCCCAGGCCTTTGACCTGGTCATCGGGGCCAAGGGCAACGCGCTTCAGTTGGTGCTCAGCACGGTCTACTTCCTCGACTCGCCGGTGGGCAACATCGCCAAGACGGACATTGAGAAGATCAGCAAGTTGGAGGATGTGGACGCCGTGTTCCCCATCGGCATGGGCGACACCTACAAGGGCTACCGCATCGTGGGCACCGTGCGCGAACTGATGGATTTCAAATGGGGCGAACGCCGTCCCTACGCGCTGGCTGAGGGCCGCTACTGGGAGAAACCCTTCGAGGCCGTGATCGGCGCCGGGGTCGCGCAGGACACGGGCCTGAAGGTGGGCAGCACTTTCACCGGCATGCACGGCTTCGTGCAGGGCGGTGGTGCCGAGGAGCACGCTGAAAAGCCCTACACCGTGGTCGGCGTGATGGCGCTTTCGGGCACGCCCAATGACCGCGCGATCTTCTGCGACATCCAATCCGTATGGGACGTGCATGAACACGGCGCCGAAGCGGGCGCTGAAAACGGTGAGCCGGAAACCCATCCCAGTGATGAGGTGACGGCGGCATTGGTCAAGCTGGCCACGCCCGCCCAGCGTCCTGTTTTAAGAAAGAAGATCAACAGCGAGTATAATGTGACGGCGGCGGTGCCCGTGCTGGAGATCCAGAAACTGTACGATCAGTTTCTGGGCATGGCCAAGGCGGTGCTGCTGGCGATCGGCTATCTGGTGGTGGTCATATCGTCCTTGTCCATCCTCATCGGCCTGTACATGGCGATATTGCAGCGGCGGCGCGATCTGGCCATCATGCGGGCGTTGGGCGCCACGCGCGGCGAGATTTTCGGCGCCGTGCTGATTGAGGCGTTCTGGGTGACGCTGCTCGGATTGGCGGCCGGCTGGGCGCTGGGCGCGCTGACCTGCAAAGCGCTGGGCCTGTACCTCGCGACGAAGCTGGGCTTCCACATCGCCGCGATCAGCCTGAGCGCCGATCTGATCACCGCCTATTCGGCGGTGCTGCTGATGGGCATGATCGCCGGCATTCTGCCTGCGTGGCAGGCCTACCGCACCGACATCGCACGGGACCTGGCCGAACCCTGAGAGAATTAGGAATTAGGAATACAAAAGACAGGAGGACGTATTGCCAACTGCGAAGCGCAAACACATCCCCCTCTGCCTAGACCCAAGACCCAAGACCCTAGACCTTAAAGGTTTTTAAGATATGCGAAGACGCGCGAAACGCGACCTGTTTACCCTGATCGGCGTGGTGGTGGTGCTCTCGGCCATCGTCGGCGTCAACGTGTACATGCGCAAAGAGGGCCTGCGCGGCCAATACGAGGCCCTGAGGGCCGCCTTTGAGCAGAAGCACCGCGAAAAGGGCGACGAACTCATCGACTGGAAGGAACTGCACCAGGTCAAGGGCACACGCCGCTCCGGCGCCACCTTCCCCGACTCGCTCAAGGAAAAGGACGGCCATCTGGTCAATCTGTGCGGGTTCATGAGCCCCATCGACCAGTTCAAGAACGTCACCGAGTTCATGCTGCTGCCCGTGCCGATGACCTGCTACTTCTGCGACGCGCCGCCCATGCGCGACATCGTCATGGTCAAGCTGAACAAGCCCGCCGACATGGTCAACGAGCCCGTGCTCATCGGCGGCCGGCTCGAACTGCACAAGGGCGAGAAAGAACTCTTCTTCTACACCATCAAGGACGCCAAGTGGAACGAGGCCGTCAAGGATGAGGAACTGAGCAAGAAGAAGCTCGACCAGGCCCACAAGACCCACCTTGTCGAGGGGTTCAAAGAACTGCGCGACGGCAAGCCCGAGGAGCCGCTCACGCCCGGCTACCAGCCGCCCGCCACCCCCACCTCCATCCCCAGCGGGCCCCTGGCCGCCCCGGCCCAGCCCGCCGAGCCGACACCGCCCGCGCAGGCGGCAAAATAGCCGTCTTCCAACCCTCCCGCACCAATCCCCACAGCGGCCAGCCCGCAACATGCCGCGGAGCGGTTCAGTCATGGTGCCTTTTCTGGACTGCCATGCCCGACCCCAGACAAGGACTGATCCCGTGTCACAAGTTGCGAAGAAGGTGTCCCGGGTGCCGTTTTGCTCTTCTGCCTGCCCTGTAGTATTCTGCCTGGACGTGTAGAAGGGTACTTGCAAACATTCGCCCACAGGAGGTTCTCATGTCTGCTGTTTCAAGAATTCTTGCCGTGTGCTTGGTGGTTTTAGTCGGGCTTGTCTTCGCAGGCTGTCGCGCTTCAGTGAAGGTGCCGGACTTGACAGGCAAGACGCAAGCCGACGCGCAGGCGGCGATTGTGTCGGCGCGTCTGACGGTGGGCGCTGTGACCAACGCGTACAGCGCGACGGTTCCGGCGGGACTCGTGGTAAGCCAGGACCCGGTGGCGGGCGCAATTGTTGCCCGCAAGGCCGCTGTGGCCTTGTGCATCTCCCTGGGCCCGCAGTCCGTATCGGTTCCGGATGTGACAGGCGTTCTGCAGGCGGACGCGCTGGCGGCGCTGACCAGCGCTGGCTTGGTGCCGGGGAACACGACGGAGGTGTATAACGCGACCGTACCTGTGGGACAAGTCATCAGCCAGACGCCACAGGCCAATTCGAGCGCACTGCCGGGCACGCAGGTCGATATGGTCATCTCACTGGGCCCGCAGCCTGTGACTGTTCCGGACCTGAGCGGCAAGACGCAATCCGAGGCGCAGACAGTCCTCGAAAACGCAACGTTGGCGCTCGGCAGCGTGTCGATCTCCTACAGCGCGTCCGTGCCCACGGGAAAAGTCATCAGCCAGACGCCGCTGGCAAATTCCAGCGCCTTACCAGGCACGCACGTCGATGTGGTCATCTCACAGGGCCCGCAGCCGGTTACTGTGCCGGACTTGGCAGGCAAGACGCAATCCGAGGCGCAGACAGTCCTCGAAAATGCAACCTTGGTGCTGGGCAGTGTGTCGACCTCCTATAGTGCAACCGTGCCCACGGGGAAAGTCATCAGCCAGACGCCGCTGGCAAATTCCAACGCGTTACCGGGCACGCACGTCGATGTGGTCATCTCGCTGGGCCCGCAGCCGGTTGCTGTGCCGGACTTGGCAGGCAGGACGCAGTCCGAGGCGCAGACGGCGCTTGAAAATGCCGGCCTCGCGCTGGGCACAGTGTCAAACTCCTACAGCGCGACCGTGCCCACAGGAAGAGTCATCAGCCAGACGCCGTTGGCGAATGCGAGCGCGCTGCCGGGCACGCACGTCGATGTGGTCATCTCGCTGGGCCCGCAACCGGTTACCGTTCCGGACCTGGCAGGCAGGACACAAGCCGAAGCGCAGACGGCGCTTGAAAATGCCAGCCTCGCGCTGGGCAGTGTGTCGAACTCCTATAGCGCGACGGTGCCCGCAGGACAGGTCATCAGCCAGACGCCGCTGGCGAATGCAAGCGCGCTGCCGGGCACGCCCGTCGACATGGTCATCTCGCTGGGTCCGCAACCGGTTACCGTTCCGGACCTGGCAGGCAGGACACAAGCCGAAGCGCAGACGGCGCTTGAAAATGCCAGCCTCGCGCTGGGCACAGTGTCAAACTCCTATAGCGCGACCGTGCCCACAGGGCAGG
>CAIXUF010000719.1 GCA_903922535.1 Candidatus Hydrogenedentota bacterium | reverse complement strand
TGGACGAAGCGGGCGAGGCCGCATACAAGGAGTAGTCCGCTCATGTTCACCTGTGCCGCCCTGTGCCTGTGCTCCGCGCTCACCGCCCCAGACGCCGCAGTCCCGCCCAAGAAGGATATTCTGGTCGGCATCAACTACTTTGCCGGATGGTGGGAAGCGATGCCGAACAAATGGCATGGCGCCGACGGCGCAGACTGGCGTGCCAAGTACCCGCAACGGGTGCCGCTGCTCGGCGAATACAACAACCAGGCCACGATGGACCGCGAGATCAAGGCGGCCGCCGATCACGGCGTCGATTTCTTCGCCATTCTCTGGTACTACAACGGCAAGGCGGGGGAGAGGGAACCCAACGCGCGCTGTCTGGACCGGGGCGTGCTCGACTTCATGCATTCCAGCGAAAGTGGACGCATGAAGTTTTTCGTCGAGTTCTGCAACCATCCGCCCTACGACGTCGCCACCGACGAGGACTGGCAGGAGTGCATCCAGTTTTGGCTTACCTGTTTCCGCCATCCCAGTTATCTGCGCGTGGACGGAAAGCTGGTGTTCAAGGTGCATGGCGGGCATTACTTCTGCATGCAGAACGGCCAGGACCTCGCCAAATGCAAGGCCAAACTCGACGCATTGCGCGCCGCCGTGCGCGACGCGGGACTGGGGGAGATGATGATCGGTTGCGGCGTGGGCGGACCGGAATCCATCTTTCCCGAACACTGGGCCGCAAAGCTCTTCGACTTTACCGCCACCTACATGGACCTGCCGCAGCAGGAACAAAAGCCGGAAGACAACCCCTTCTCCGATTTGGAGAAGTTCATCGAAGAGGGCCGCGCCAAACACTTCAACGACCCCGTGCCCTACCTGCCCTACCTCGCCGCAGGATGGAATCCCCGTCCCTGGCTCGACAAGCGCGCCTGCCACACCTTTCCCAGCAAAGAGGAATGGACCGCCGCGCTGGAAAGCGTCAAGAAGGACCTTCTCGCCCAGCCCAAACTCGGCCTACCCGGCGGATTCAAGGCCTTTACGATTTATGCATGGAACGAGTTTGGCGAAGGCGGCATTGTCGCCCCCACCCAGGGCGACCAGTACATGAAACTGGAGGGGATCAAGGAGGTCTTTGGGAAAATGTAGGACAGCAGTCCTCGGCTGTCAGCTTGTAACGCGTGTCGATGGGGTGACAGGCGAGGGCGCCTGTCTCACGTTCTTGAGTGCGGTGGCCATACCACCGCTTTTCTTCGCCGGGGCCATGCCCCGGCTCCGCTTACTCCGCCTTCACCGGTATCGCCGCCCGCTCCTCATCGCTCTTCAACCCGATTTCCTCGAGCGGCAACTGCTGGAACCCCATGGCCAGCGCGGGGGATTCGGGCTTGAGGTGGTAGTCGCCCGCCGCCGCGTTGACAAAGAGCGGGTCCTGGTCGAGCAGGTTGTTCTCCATGGTCAGCAGCGGCCGTGCCAATTCCTCGATGTTGTCCCACTTGCCGCCGACGCAGATATTGCGCGCGATGACGTTGCCCTTGGGCGATTTCGGTTCGTCCTCGATGATGCCGACCAGCTTGGGGTACTTCTCGCTGTAGGGCGGCTTGTTGTAGGCGATGCCTGAGATCGTGCCCTTTTCCGCGACTTCCTTGATCCATTCGTCCGCGCAATAGGCGGCCCAGCCGAGCGCACGGGCATCGATGTGGAGCGCCGGATTGCAGTCGACGAAGATGTTGTTGGTGATGGAGCAGTCTCGTCCGCCGCCGATGAATGCCGCCATGGTCACGTTGCGGAACAGGTTGCCCGTGATGTCCGCCGAGGCGAACATGTCGTCGAGATACACGCCCACGCAGCCCTTGTTCTGGAACCCGCTGATGTCGTGCAGGAAGTTGTTGCGGATCATGTTTCCGCGCATGGTCCAGTTGCGGCCCGCGTAGATGGCCCCGGCGTCGTTGGACTCCATGCAGACGTGGTGGATTTCGTTGAATTCGATCACGTGGTCGTTGCCGCCGAACTGTATGGCCATGTGCGGCGCGTCGTGGATGAGGTTGTGCGCGACGCGGTTGCCCACGCCGTTCATGCTGACCGCGCTCTGGTACATGCGGCTCCAGCGGCCCCAGTGGTGGATGTGGTTGTTCTCAACAAACAGTCCCGCCGGGGTCAGCGTGGTGCGGTCACCGCCGTCAATGCTCACGCCGCCCTTGCCCAGTGAGTAGATCTCGCAGCACACCACACCGCTGTTCGTGCCGCCGCCCATGGACACGGCATTGCCGCCGATGTTGCGGATGGTGCAGCCTTCGATGCGGCATGCGATTCCGCCGGTCACCTCCGCCGCCGTCCCGCGCGCCTGCTCCAGCACCAGCCCGCGCAGAGAAACGAACGACGTGTCCTTCATGGCGATTAGCGTTGGCAGCACGGACACCACCACATCCTCCGGCCCCGGCGCGGCCGGCGGCCAGAAATAGAGGATGCCCTTTTCGCGGTCCAGATACCATTCGCCGGGCGTGTCGAGTTCGGCGAGGATGTTGAACGCGTAATACCACTGTCCCTTTCGGTAGCCGTAGCCATGGTAGGGCGGGACCACGGCGATGGTGGACGTGGCCGGGTCTATGGATTCAATTTTCTGCCGCTGGTCCGACCAGTCCCAGAACCAGTAGCCGTGCAGCCATGCGTCCTTCTCGCCGATCCAGCGGCTGGGCCGGTCGCCGTCATAGATGAACTTGCCTGTCTTGCTGCCCTTGATGCCGTGAATGGAATGGTCGTCGGGAACGGCCAGATCCTTGATGTTGACAAAGCCTTCATTGGGCCAGCGCGACAGGGTCATGGGGTTGTCCTGAAAGAACAGCTCCACGCCGCCGTCGTCGGGCGCGCCGAACTCGGTGATGCCCAGCGCCTTCAGGTCGGCCTGCACCATGGCGGCCCGCGCCTCCGGCGAGACGCGTTCCAGGATGGCCGGGTCGGACACGGGCTCAAAGGCGGGCACGCGCACACCGCCGGTGAGGAAAACCTTCTCGCCCGGCTGCGCCGTGTAGCAGATGGGCGCTTCGGCCGTTCCCGAATCCTCCGCCGTGAACCCCAGCGTTTTCTTGAGCGCATAGCGGCCGCCGCGCAGCACCACCTTCACCCCGCCTGCCGGTAGCGGCCCGGCCTGTTTGAGCACGCGAATCGCGTCCCGAGCGCGCTCAATGGTGACAAACGGTCCGTCGGACGAGAACTCATTGGGCGCGGCCAGCGTGCCCGTCCAGGCGTCGTTGCCGTCCTGCGACACGTAATAGGTGGTGCCCGGTTCCGCCGCGTTGGCGGCCGGGACGAAGAAGAGCATTCCCGCGACAAGTGCCGCGGTGAGGGCGGCGATGAGGTTACGCATGATGTCGAAAACTCCTGTCGTCAGATGAAGAGCCGGCGGGACGCCGGCGCTCCCAGTCAGATACGCTTGTACGTGAAGAATGCCCAGCCGGGTTTCATTGGGATTGTAACGGGCAGCCCCTTGTCCAGCAAATCGGCGCCGGTCATTTCCACCGCTTCGCCGGGATCCAACGCGGATGCGGGCACCACGCGGTAACGCGCCGCGGGGTCCAGCCCCTGCAACGGCAACTGTGCCGACTCATAGGGTGATGCGTCGCGGCGGAAGACCTGGATCAGTCCCTCACCCGCCTCGGGCCGGTTGAACTGCCAGCCGATCCACTTGTCCGCGTCGAGGCTGTAGGGTGTGATTGTGTAGTAGTCGCCAAAATAGTTCGGCGCGAAGGCCTTCCACTCGTCCACGATGCCCTTGATGCCCGCAAAATCAATCTTGTCGTCGCGCTGGTCCCAGCAGGCCGTCTGGCTCGGGCAGAGGATGCTGCGGATGAGGTACGGATCGGTCTTGGACGAGCCGGTGCCGTAGAACGGGAACCACTCGGACAGGGTCCAGGTGTGGCACTGGTTGCCGACGGGTTCCATGATGTAGTCGCTGCGCAGCAGCGGCACCGCCCGGCGCAGGGTCTCCAAATCATTGCGGCGTCCGCCGCTGGCGCACGAGTCAATCAGCATGTTCGGATGGCGCTCGCGCAGCGCGTCCCAGTAGGCGAAATAGCCCTCAATGTGCCGGATCTCCGTGATGCCCTCCCGGTCCGGCGTGTCATTCTTGCGCCAGGCGCCGAGCGGGTCCATGTTGAAGTCTTGGCGGTACAGGTCAATGCCGTTGTCCGTCAGCAGCTTGTCCACATGATCAATCAGCCAGGTGCGCGCCTCGGTGTTGCCCAGGTTCAGCAGCCCGCCGTCTTTGCCGCCCAGGATCCATTCCGGATGGGTCTCGGTGAGCCAGGTGCCGCCCGCCACGCGCTCGGGCTCGAACCACACAATTATTTTCACGCCCTTGTCGTGCGCATGGTCAGTGATCGGCTTAAATCCGCCGGGGAACCGCGTCTGGTCCACTTCCCAAGTGCCCGTCTTTCCCCAGTTGCCGTCGCAGGGATACCATCCGGCGTCCATCCACCAAAAGTCAAGATTTATGCCCCGCGCGAGATAATTGTCCACGAAGAAGATCTGGCTTTTTGTGTCGGCCTTGATCATCTCGCCGAACTGGTGCGAGCTGCACGCGTTCAACTGCGGCAGCGTCGGCAGCTTTCCTCCGGGCCGGGGCATGTTGTGCGCGATCATCCACTGCCGCCACACGTTCTGCGCGCGGGTGCGCGCGCCCTCGTAGAACTGGAACACGACCATCGGCCCGCGCACTTCCTCGCCCGGATGCAGCAGGAAGTGTGTCTTCTCCTGGCCGGCCCGGATGCGCAGCCCCGTGCCCCCGTCGCGTGTGAAGCGCGCCGACCACTGCCCCGCCCAACTTAGCGCGGCGATGAAGCCCTGCCCGCCGGCCTCCACGTTGAAATAGGGGAAGGAAATCTGGGTCGGCCGCCCACCCGTGTTGGCGATGTTGATGTCGGCCTTGGCCGGGAGCGGCTCATGGATCGGCTCAAAACTGTCCGCCGTGCAATTGTCGCCCTTGTTGCGGTGCAGCGTAAACTCCGCGCCCGCCTCGCCGTTGAGCGTGGTGTCCACGGCCAGAATATCAGAGAGGATGGGCGAGTCCGTCTTGCCCGTGTTCTTGAAATGGATGGTCCACTCGACCGTGGGGAAATCGGGATAGCGGAATCCCTCAATGCGCGCCTGCAACCCCGTCACCGGGTCGGTGTACGTGAGGGTGTGCAGCACCCGTCCGTCCGCGCCCGGCGTGGCCGTGCGTTCCAGCTTCCAGGAATCAAGAAACTCGGCCGACGGTTTGCCGTCACACACAAAGGAGAAGATGGGCGCCGTGTCAACTCCTCCCTGCGCTCCGGCACTGCCCTCAAACTTGGCCGCATCCCACTGCCGCGTCCAGGCCATCTCCGCCTCAGTGGGCTTCGCGCCCTCAGCCCATGCGCCCATGCCCATCATCCCAAGAAGCACACCAACCGTCAACGTCCGCGTTACCCCATTCATCATCGGACCTCCCGCCGTTTTTCGGCGCCAGTATTGTACCAAGAAACAATCACCCGTAAATCATGAACCGACCGTGCCGCATGGATCCAGCCCATCCAGCAACCCCGATCGGCGTTCATCTAGTCCATCAAGTCCGTATCGTCCGTGCCGTCAACTGTCAACTCCCTCTCCCGCCGCCTTCAACGTCTCAATCGCCTCCAAGTAGGAAGGATGCCTAAAGATATACGACCCGGCGACGAGCACATTCGCGCCCGCCTCAACGACCTGCTTTACCGTCGTGTCGTCAATGCCGCCGTCCACCTCCAGGTCCCGGTCGCCGATCATGGCGCGCACGTTTTCTAT
>CAIXUF010000718.1 GCA_903922535.1 Candidatus Hydrogenedentota bacterium | reverse complement strand
CAGGATGGCGGCGACGGTCAGCGAATCAATCGGCGTGAAAGGCCGCGGCCGGATGCCGAGCAGGGCCAGTTCCATAGGCAGGGGTTCGGTGTCCAGGCAGTAATTGATGCCCGCGACAAACGCCTCCATCACCTGGCGCAGTTCAGGCGGGAAACTCTTGTCGTCGGCGTAGTACTCCTCCGCCAGGGGCCGGAGCCGGAAGGTCCGGATCAGGGCGTCAATCGGGGCCGCCAAGGCCCCCCCCACTTCGGCCAACTCGCCCTGCGACAGACGGCGCATCACCTCCATCTGAAACAGCCGATCCTGGGCCATGACATAGCCCAGGGCGAAATGCACGTCGCGTTCGTTTTCCCCGGACAGATGGGGCACGCCCCAGTCGTCGCGCACGACACGCACCGGTGCCTTCAGGGATGGGTGCGAGACCATGCCGTCCAAATGGGGATGCCGCGTTTTCGCCAGATACCCCAGCCAGCCGGCTCCAGCGAGAACCATCGTGACAACCAGGATGAACGCCCACCTGGCGAATTTCTTCAGTTTCCGCATGCCCTGCACCTCTCTCCCAATTTTGAACGCGCGGAAGGATCACCCGACTTCCGCCGCGCAAGTATAACCAAACGGCATTGCCCAATTCATTGGCGGGCCCTTTCGGGTATGACAGTGTGGTGAAGATCAGCGGTATGACGATCCGCGGTCGGTATGGGGTAATCGCGACATGGGGTACTCGCGTTGCTGGCGGGAACGCAATGAATCTGCTATTATGTCTGTGTTGACCTTGTCATGGGGTGAAAGTTCCGAGGTTCTGGACGCCCTTTCACGTCCTTGGTATGGAAGTGCCGCAGGACGCAGTGGCCGTCTTATCCTTTGCTCTAGCGTCAAGCCCGGCCCAAGAGGGTCAGTAAGAGACTGGTGATGTTCTACGCTTCAGACAGAACAGGTGACTGGTTTCGGACGTGGATGTTTCCCGCCACACTGGCGCTTATGGCGAGCGGTCTTCTGTTTGACGCGATCACCCCCCGGGGTGTCGCTGACTGGATTATCTATCTGGCGCCGGTCGCGCTGAGTTCCCGCTATGGTTCCAGCAGGCTTCCCTTTGTCGTGGCGGTGGCGTGCATGCTGCTCACGGTTCTTGGCTTCTTCATTTCACCGCCGGGAATCAGCATGGGTTTGGCGATAGCCAACCGTTTCATGGCCGTTGCGGCCATCTGGCTCACGGCCGTCGTGTTCCGACGGGTGCGCCTTGCCGAGAATGCCCTGGAAGCGGAGGACCGTTTCTCCTCAGCACTGCTGGACACGGTTGGCGCCCTGGTGGTTGTGCTTGACCCGCAGGGTCGCATTGTTCGGTTTAACCGGGCATGCGAAATGGCCACGGACTACACATCGGCCGAGGTGACGGGCAGGGCGTTCTGGGACTTCCTCCTGCTGCCGGAGGAGACCCAGGCTGTTGCGGAACAATTCCGAAAACTGGCCGCCGGCGATTTTCCGCACACCTTCGAGAACTATTGGGTCGGCAAGAACGGACAGCGCCGCCTGATCCTGTGGCACAACACCGTTCTGGCCGACGACGCAAACCGTGTGCAGTACGTGATAGGCACGGGCATCGATGTCACCGAGACGCGGAACGCCGCCAAAGAGCGGGAAAAACTCGAGGAACAGGTGCGGCAGGCCCAGAAACTGGAGAGTCTGGGAATTCTGGCCGGAGGCATCGCCCACGACTTCAACAACATGCTTACCGCCATCCTCGGCAACGCGGATCTTGCCCTGGAGGACATCCCCGAAGGCTCCTCCGTCAGGCCCATGGTCGAGGATATCGAGAAGGTCACCCACCGCGCCGCCGAACTCTGCAAGCAGATGCTTGCCTATTCCGGCAGGGGACGTTTCGTGGTGAAGCCCCTCGATCTGTCCGAAACGGTCCGGGAAATCGGCCAGATGCTTGAGGCCTCCATATCCAAGAAGGCCAAACTGCGCTGCCATCTTGCCGACGGGCTTCCGCCGATAGAGGCCGACGCGGCGCAGATCAGACAGGTGATAATGAACCTCATCATCAACGCCTCCGAGGCCATCGGCGACAAGGGCGGGGCAATAGACGTGACGACCTCCTTTGTGCAATGCGACTGGCACTACCTGAGCCAGGAGCGGCTGAACGGGGATTTGCAGGAGGGGGGGTACGTGTGCCTGGAAGTGTCCGACAACGGATGCGGCATGGACCGGGCCACCATGGACCGGATTTTTGACCCGTTTTTCACCACAAAGTTCACCGGCAGGGGGTTGGGCCTTGCAGCCGTTATGGGGATCGTTCGCGGCCATCGGGGCGCCATCAAGCCATACAGCGAACCGGGGAAGGGCACCAACTTCAAGGTGCTGCTTCCCGTCTCCGCTGCGCCCGCCGACACACAGCCGCCGGCCCAGGCCGGCAGCAGCGAGTGGCGCGGGAGCGGCACCGTGCTTTTCGTGGACGATGAGGTGACTCTTCGAACGCTGGGTGTGCGCATGCTGGAACAACTCGGATTCGAGGCGCTGATCGCCGCCGACGGGCAAGAGGCACTCATGCTTTACGGGCAGCATCGTGCTGTTATCCGTTGTGTTCTTCTGGACCTGACCATGCCGCACATGGACGGCGAAGAAACCTTCCGGGAATTGCGGCGAATCAATCCCGCGCTTCCGGTCATCCTCTGCAGCGGCTACAATGCGCAGGAGACCATAAACCGCTTCGTCGGCGGGGGGCTTGCCGGTTTTATCCAGAAACCCTACCGCATGGCCAATGTCAGGGAGGCGCTGAAGGCCGCCCTGGGTGATTGACCCGCGAAGGGTCTCACAAGCAGCCCGCCGTTCTTGGGTTTGTGGGCGCGCCATTTTCGAGACGGCGACTTTCTCAATCCACCGCCTGTTCCTTTTCCTGAAGCAACCTGGATTCGGTCAGGCGGGTGCAGAGGAATGCGTTTACGACCGTAAGGGCAATGAAAAGGAGCATAAACGGCGTCATGGCTCCGCCTTCAGAACGAAATGCGTACATCCCGTAGATGAAGGCTGCGCCGGAGATTTGTCCCGCAAGCAGGAGCAGCCCCTGCGAAGTGGATTCCGGAGCCGGATAACAAAGCTCCGCCCCGTATTGGAAGCCCACAGGCCCCGCGCTCATTGTGAAGAAGCCCAATGCGAAGCTTGAACACAGAAGGATCGGGTAACTGTTCGCAAAAGCAAGCCCTGCGAGGCCTGGTATGGTCAAAACGGTGGAAAACAGCAGGAACGGGACCCTTTTGCCCATCCTGTCAGACAAGGGCGGCAGGACGGACGCGCCGACGACGCCTCCCAAGATCATGGCTGCGCCCGCAATCCCGGCCTGCTCCTCACTGAACCCGCGGGGGGCAAGAATCTGCTCGATCCATGTGGTCAAAGCGTTGAATATGCCGATGCCGATGAAGAACAGGCCCAGAAGCAGCAGCATTTGCTTTTGGCGGAAAATGTGCCGGAGGCCGGCAAGCACGGGGAGCCGTTCCTGTTCGGCGGCCGGAGAGGGCGGCGTGGGGGGCTGTTCCCTGAACAGCAGAAAGAACAGGACTGCCGCCGCCACAGCGGTAATCCCGTAGACCAGAAACATCCCGTCGATTCCATAAGCATGAACGAGGAGAGGGGTGACGGCCATGGCGGCGATGATCCCCAGATACTGGGACAAGGCCGCCAATCCGGTTGCCGTGGCCCGCTCATTGAGGGGAAACCATTTTGCGGCCAGGCCGGTATAGGCGTTCAGAATAAAGGGCTGCGCCAGGGCAAGGCCCATCTGGCACAAAACCACCATGGCGTAGTTGGATGCGTACAGTCCCTTCAGAAGGCCGAAAACGCCCATCAACGCCGCTCCCGCACCGATTCCGGGTCGGAGACCGTAAGTGTCAATAATGAAGGAGGCGGGCATGCTGACGATGATGTAGACCAGCATGAACACCATGGACAGGAATCCAATTGACATCGGCGTGACCCGGTAAAACGCGGCGGCCTCGCCGGTAACCGGCGCCAGAGCCACCCAGTGGATCTCAATGGCGATGTTGAGCAGGGCGAACACGGCCAAAACAACCCACCGGTATCGGTGCGCAACGGGTTTTCCCCCGGCGACGCCCGGCGTTTCGGGGCACGGTTTCCTCACAGCAGGCTTCTTCCCTTTATGGCATTCCGTGGCGAGGGGCATTGAGCCCCAAAGACTATCGTTCAAGCGCGGGCTTGGGATGCGCGCCGGAACACAAGTGCGGCGCTGAACCGGTTGTGTGGCAAAATGGCGACACAGGACAGCAGGTCAGCTTCACAGGTTGCCTTCCCGGCATGAAGACCGCCGCATGTCCAAAGACACCCCCCCGGCCCCCAACAGTACCGCGCTTGCCAAACTTGGGCAACACGGTAGCTTTCCGGGCGGGGGGCCAGTTCCGCAAGTCTTCCGTTTACGGCAGAGCGTTATAGGACTTCCTCTTCCACGTTCTCTGAAGACTCCTCATCCGCAGCGCCGGGGGTGACGGCGTAGGATGCCAAGATCCGATCAATTTTGCGCATCTTAAGCGTCAGGAAGGGAACGTTCTTCATCCGCGCCAGCACACGGTTGCCCTGGGCCGTGCGGACTTCGACATCGCCCGCGAGCAGTACCATCATTTCAAAAAAGTCACGGTAGTTGGCGCTTACGCCCTTGGCTCCGCGGCCCAGAGAACTGCTGCCGCGGAACATGGCGTAGTGCTCGATCTCATTCTGGGTGAACACCCACTTGTCGTTGATGCGGGCGCTGACGACCACGATGGCGTAGACGACCGTGAGGAAGATGCTGGTGATCATTCCAAGTTCGGGGGAATACTTGGGCTCAAGCCGGGCGAAGAAGTGCCCGATCTGGTCGAACACGACCAGTCCCTTCGCCTCGCGCAGCCACAAGACGCAGAAGGAGAGTGCGGCGATGACGACCATCCAGAACACCGCCATGTTTCGGTTCACGTCAATTCCCATGGTGAGCAGCACAACCACCAGCGTGATGACGTAGATCCATGCCTCGACCGTGGGCGACATCCCGGCCACCTTGTCGGTGAACCAGAACAGGAAACCCAGCACAATTACCGGCCAGATATAAATGAGCGGAGGGTACGAATAGATCACAATGCGCTCGCTGCCCGGTCTCTTCAGCACCACCTTTTCGGTCATCACTTTCGCACCGGTGTTTGCCGCGTGCTGTTCCGCGCCCGTTCCGGCGGCAGGCGCTGTTTCAGGCAAATTGGATTCCATGCCAAATACCTCCTCGTTCCAAACGTTGACAATTTCCCGCGAAGGCCCGAAGGCCGTGCATGCAAGTATATACATCCGAGACAAAAGATTCCAAGAACTGTCCGAAGGGGGCCCGGGTTTGCCTGGATACTGTTGGAAAGCTTTCAGGCAGGCCTTTCAGTGCCGCCCCTTGCGTCGTAGTGGAACCCGTCAGTCGCTTGTTGGCGCCTCCTGCAGTGCGTGGACCTGTGCGGTTTCCGCGGCCGCATGCCCGATTTCGGCAAGTTCGGCCAGTTTCGGTTCGAGACGCGCAATGGTCTCTTCCTGATTCCGGCGCAGTTCCTCCTCCTCCTCCAGAACGACCGCAAGCCTGGCGTGCAAGTCCTGCAGGGCGTTTTCAAACGCATCCCGAACGTAGCCGGAGAACTCGGCGCGCTGCTGCAGCAGAAGCGTTCGGAGCAGCTCCTTGATCGGCGGTTTCTGGTCAGCCGCCTTGTCCTTTCCAGTGCCGAGGATGGACTGCATTACCTGCGCGCGCACCGCCCCGGCGAGTTGTTTCCGGCAGAGGGACTTTCCAGTGGCGGCCCGCAGGATGATCCCGGCCAGGACACCAACGGCGGCCCCGGCCCCGGCGGCCATCTGCATGGTCATGTCCGCGTTCACGCCGGGAAGCTGTTCAAGCATCCCGGAGGCAACCGCGCCCGCGCCGGCGGCGGCGCACACGGCACCGCCAAAGAGAGCGAATCCGAAGTAGGAACCGGCCAGACTGGTCCGCAGATCCTGAATTTGAATCCGGGGCGTCCCGAATACCTCATGCCGGGCCGCGTCCGCCGGGCGCACGGAACCCATCTTGGCCAGCGTTGTGCTTTCCACCGTGTCGATTTCCGCGTTCAGCGTCTGGCAAAGATCCTGCAGGTAGGCTCCGGCCAGAATCTCCACCTTGGCCGCAAGCGGTGCGAAACCCTCCTGTTTCGCGGCCTTGTAGTTGAGGTCGTCGGCGATCCATTCGCGCGCGGGTTCCAGAATGCAGCGCTGCACGGTCTCCTCCGTGATCTGACGGTCGAGCAGTTCCTCATAGCCGGGATACTCCCGCCCATCGATCGCGCCGCCGCCGGCCATTTCCTGCAGGGCGTTTTCGACCGCGTCGGCGCGCCGCATGGTGTCCTCGATTTCCGCCGACAGCATTTCGTGCTGCCCTTCGAGTTCGGCCAAACGGGGATTGTCGCGCACCATGTCCAGTTGCACCTGGATGGGCCGGGCATAGGTCCACGCCTTGTCGTCGATGAACCTGCACGCCGACTCAAGAACGGCCCCTTCTCGGTTTTCGGTGTACAGGTAGCGGAGCAGGCGTTCGCGGAGCGGGGCGATGTTGCTCTTCTCCTCGAGATACTCGGCCACGCCGGTGGCGGCGTCTTCGCGCTCCATGAGTTCGCGCTGGAGCGTCCAGGGGATTTTGATTTTATTGTTGCTGTCCAGATCTTCAAGCGTGGTCTGAGAACGGGAAAGCTGCGACGAAACCAGCGAGTACAGCGCGGACACGAAGAAGATCTCCGGCGACTCAACGACGCCGCGGAGGCTGCGGAAGAGGTCCTTTGCCGGGCCGCGCCGTCCAGTGGGATCAATCTCTTCGGCGTTGAGCTGGTCGGACTTGTTGATGACAAACATGACTTTGCGGTGGCGGTGCTTGACCACCTTCTCGATGAACTCGCGGTTGTGTTCCGTTCCCGGATTCTGGCTGTCCAGCAGGCAGACGACCAGATGGCTGTTGGGGATGATCTCCTCCGCAATTCTGAGATTGGTTTCTGAAATGCTGTGCACGCCGGGCGAGTCCACCAGAGCCACATCGTCCGTCAGCAGGTCGGTGGGCAGGCAGATGCAGATCTCGTCAAACTTGTCCCGGAAAGAGCGCAACTGCGGGAAATCCTCATCCGCGGTCAGCGTCACAAGGGGGCGGAGGATGCGCACAAGGTCGCGCCCTTGCCCCGTTGGAAAGGCGATGACGACCTGGTTCATGTCCTCACCGGAAAGCACCTCCGCATGGACGGTGCAGGCCGCGGCCAACCGGGCCAGTGTCTCCAGTTCGGTCTCCGACGCGGGGGAGGAAAGGTCCAGCACGACCTTCATGTCATCGGACTTCACGATATGCGTGATTTTGGTGGTGCATTCCTCAAGGACCATCGGCAGATATTCGTCGCCGAGGAACGCATTGATCAGGGCTGATTTGCCCACATTGAACTCACCCAGGAAGACGACCTTGTACTTGCCGTCCTTTAACTCCCGGCGCTTGCGCTCCAGGACGCGCGCCTCATCCTCCGAGTCCCCGACAAAGTCCGGGTCCGTGAGAAACGCCTCCAGCGTGTCGAGAGACTGAAAGGCCCATGCCCTGTGTGCAATATGTTGTTCGACGTTCATGGCGTACGCTCCCTGGGTTGCTGTTTGACAAGAACGAAGGATGAACAAGTTTAGCAAGATCTTCCGGGCGAATCATGTTTTTTTGCAGGGCAATCGCATTAAAATCCGACCGTCATATCGCTGCCAAGATTTCGAGCAGATAGTCGTTACTCCATGCGGCCATCATTCTTTTTGCCTTTACGCCTTCCTT
>CAIXUF010000717.1 GCA_903922535.1 Candidatus Hydrogenedentota bacterium | reverse complement strand
CAAAGGTCCCGCGGGTGGAATCATGGGCGGCGACGGCGCGGGATGACCCGGGCGCCGCCGGCTGCCGCGGCGAGCGCCAGCACGACCAGACCCAGTGCGCCCGACGCCGGCAGCTTCTGCACCACCGTGATGGTTCTGGAATAGGTGGATTTTCCCGGACCATATTCGCAGGTGTAGGTGCCGGAATCCCCGGGAGTAAGGCTGTCAATCACAAGGTTCGCGCAATTGGTGCCCCGGAAACGGCCGTCGACCAGCGTGCCCACGCCGTTTTTCGACCACTGGTAGGCGGTGCCGGCCGCGGTTCCGCCCGGCACGACAAGACAGGCATTCTTGCCCTGTTCAAAGAGGGCCGCGCCCGACTCGGCGCATTCGGGACAGGGCTGCTGCACCACATAGCCCAGGTCGCCGCAGTCGATGGCGCCGCTGTTGTCCTTGTCGACCAGCGTGAACATGCCGGGAGTGATGATATTGGTGAGGGCATGCAGTTCCTCAAGAGTAATCTGGTTGTCCTGGTTGGCGTCCACGCTCGGCAGGTACCCCTGCACCAGTTGGTTGTTTGCGAATTCACGTTTGGTCAGTATGCCGTCGTGGTTCAGGTCGAACAAATGCCAGTAGTCGCTGATTTCCGGGACATAGAGGGAGACTTCCGCCAGCGACAGCGCCTGATCGCCGTTGCTGTCGGCGATCATGAGCAGCATGTTGAAAATGTTCGCGGGCGAATCCACGTCGCAGGTCTCCGGCTCGCCCTCACCCTCGGTTTCCGTTGTCTTCGGGTTTGCCCTGAACTCGATATCGTCCAGATTCCAGCCCGCATAGCCGTCGCCGCTGTCGGTGGGCCCCATGGCCCAGCGGACGCGGACCGTTGCATGGCGGTCGGCCACCGAGGACAGGTCACACACCTGCTGGCTCCACGAGGACTCGGCCAGATTGCCGCCTTCATAAGTCCATACGGACGTCCAGTGAACACCGTCGGCGCTGGCCTCAATGCCGGCATGGTCCCAGTGCGACGACTCCACACCGAGCCAGCGCTGGAAACGCAGTTCCACATCCTGCCAGTTGCTGAAGTCCAGCGCGGCGGTGGTCAGGTATTGCGGCGCCAGATTGTCTTCGTAATAGCCGGCGAGATTGTAGCCGTAGATGGAGGTGCCGGTGAAGGCCGCGGCGGGGTCCGCCCCGTGCACGCCGCTGAAGCCCTGCGGAACGCCGTAGGCCCACTGGCCGGTGGTGCTCCAGCCCGGATCGGTGTCGAGGCTGAACGAGTAGACCGATGTCTTGGGCTGAGTCAGCGACATCCAGCGGCGCTGCTCCTGCCCCGTGATGTAGTTGCGAAACACAAGGTCGCCGCCCAGCATGCCGCCGGTCGTCGACGAGGTGTTCACGGTCACAGTGACCGTGGCGGAACCGCCGGGGGCCAGTGTGCCCCGGGAGGGGGATGCGTCCATCCAGAACGGCGGCACGGCCTGCCATTGCAGTGGGATCGCGCCCGCGTTGGTCACGGAGTAGACGGTGCCCGCGGGCGTGAACGGTCCGCCCATCGGGCCGGTGGCTGAGAAACCCGAAAGCGGGGCAACCTGCACGCCCGACTGGCTGCCCTCGTAAATCACGTAGTTCGCCGCATAGCCGATCAGGTTGCAGCCGTATTCGATGTTGCCGAATCCGTTCTCGCCCCAGTCCGTCCCCCAGGAGTTCTTGATGATCCACGCGCCGTGGGCACCCAGACGGTCGTCCCAGCCGACGATCACGATGGCATGGTCCAGGGCGAACACGGACGGGTTGTCGTTGGCGTTGAATACGCCGCCACTGTAAGCGCTGAACGCCGAATTGGTGTACAGCGAGCAGCCGAGCGGGCCGTGCTCCATGAGGGCCTGCTTGATCTCCGGCACGGTCGGCTGGAGTCCGTTGACGTAGCTGTAGTCCTGGATGCGGTAGGTGCGCGGCGCGGCGCAGGCGCATTCCGTTCGCGCCCCAGTGTACGGATAATCCGCCTCAAGCACCGCGCCCACAAGACCACAGGCGTCGGGTTTGTTGATGAGCCACGCATAGCCCCAGACGGCACCGCTACAACCCCAGTCCGCCGTGTTGCAGCTCAGCAGGTGCTGTTCCGAAAGGTCCACCTCCACGCCGTCGCGGATCTTGATGGCGCTCTCCACCACGCCCAGGGTGGAGAAGGCCCAGCAACTGCCGCAGCCGCCCTGATCCCGGATTGCGGTCACGCCGCCCCGCGCGCGCCAGTCCCATGATTCGGGCGGGTTGGCCTTGCCGTCCGGCGCGGGTCGCTGGGACGCCGACTTCCAGTAGGGGTCATCCGGGGCGGGCAAGTGCATGCTGCCCAGTTCCTCCGGAGTGCGGCGTGACGCTTCCGTGCGCCGCATCTGGAAGGTCCATCCCTTTGCCTGCCCTTCTTCCTGCAACCGGGCCAGAGCGGCGTCCGAAAGCTGCGCGGCGGCGCTAACGCCCCAGATTACGACCAACACTCCAACCCAAAAGCCTGCCGTATCCGTTTTATCCATTGCCATATCCGCCATACTGCTTGTCGCGGTTTCCTGAGAATAATGGCGACACTCCCCCGAATGGCACCGCCATTGATGCCATAGAATTATATTATAGCACGAAAGCCGTTTCCGAAGTAATATTTTCAATAAAGGCAGGCGTGCGCCCTTTGCTGGAAGGGAAGAGGTGGCTGGTTTTTCCGCGTCACGGCTTCCGGATGAGCGTTATGCCCGCTGGCGGTACTTGTCCGCCAATACCGCCGCCAAGATTACCAAGCCAGTGATAAGCCGCTTGGTCGGCTCCTGCGCGCCAACCTGGGCCAGACCCGCGCCGAGCACGGAAATGATGAGCACGCCGAAGAAGGAATTGACCACCGAGCCACGGCCACCCATGAGGCTGGTGCCGCCGATGACCACGGCCGCGATGGCCTGGAGTTCAAGTCCGGCCCCCGCGTTCGGGTCCGCCGAGCCGAGCCGGGAACACTGCACCACGGCCGCCAGCGCGGAAAGCATGCCGCTCAGCGCGAACACGGTCACCTTGACCGGGCGCGGGTCAATACCGGACAGGCGCACCGCCTCCTCGTTGGTGCCGACGGCGATCATGTAACGTCCGAACACGGTGCGCGACAGCACCAACTGACCCGCCGCCACCACGAGCAGCGCCGCAATAAACGGCAGCGAGAACCCCGCCAGCGTCAGTTCGGCAATGCGCTCCACCGGCGCGCCGATGTACATGGTCTGCGAGTTGGTCACCAGGTAGGCCGCGCCGCGAGACGCCTCCAGCATGCCCAACGTCACGATGAACGACGGCACGCCCCACATGGCGGTCACCAGACCGTTGGCCGCGCCGCAAAGCAGCCCCGCCAGCAAACACAGCGGAAGGGCCGCCGCCAGCGGCATGCCGCCCTTCACCAGCGCCGCACCCAGCACCGCGCCGCTCAATCCCAGCACGGAACCCACGGAGAGGTCGATGCCCGCGATGATCAGCACATAGGTCATGCCCACGGCCACCACCACCAGCGACGGAATCTGGTTCGCAATCGTGCGCAGCGTGGTCATGGTAAAGAAGTTCTGCGCGGTGAATCCGAAGATGGCGATCAGCACCGCCAGCACCAGCGCCATGCCGGCGTAGTCGGTGAGAATGCGGCGGAATTGTGAAGAGGTCATTATGTGTGCTTCCCTCGCATTGACCACAAACGTCGCGAAACCCCGCGACTACTCCGTGGAATCCGATTCTGGAACCAGCGGCTCTATGCGCCGTATCAATTCGGGCACTTGGACGTTCGCGACGTTCCAGAGGCGCTCCTGGAGAATGCTGCCGTAATCGTGGGCGAGCACAGTGCGCAGGCCGATGATGGTCCGCCATGGAATGTCCGGATGCGCGGCCCGAAACGCGTCTGAGAGTCTGCGTGCCGATTCGCCCACAAGTTCAAGGGCGCGCTCCAATGCCAACTGTTGTCTTCGATCATTCAAATAGGCTGCAAGCGATAAATCATTGACCAAGCCAGCCGCGGTACGCGCATAGCACAGCATGTCCCAAAGATACGCGGTGTCACGTCCTTCAGGCTGCATAGATTACTTTCCGGCTCGGCAAGATGGCACGCCGAAGGAACGGATTCTCCAGCCCCTCCTTTTCCACCAAGTCAACCTTGCGCCCGAAGGCCTCGGAAAGCTCCTCCGTCATGACGACCATGTCGAACAGCGATATCCCGGAGTCCGGCAGGAAACTCACCAGCACATCCACGTCGCTGTCCGGACGAAATGCCTCGCTCAACACGGAGCCAAACAGCGCAAGCTCCCTTATCCGCCACTTCACGCAAAAGTCGCGGATGAACGTATCGGAAATATCAAGAGTCTGCTGGGTCATGGCTTCGTTCATAGCTCCGGTGCTGTTGCCAGTATAGCATTAACCCGCCGCCGTCTCGCCCAAATGCCCGCTGAGCGCCGCGGCCATGATTTTGTCCTCGGTCCATGCGCCCCGCGTGAAGACCTTCGCCATCCGGCCCGCGCTCATCACCGCGATGCGGTCGCACAGGCCGAGCAGTTCCTTGAGGTCGGACGACACCACCACGAGCGCCTTGCCCGCCGCAGCCAGTTCGCGCATGAGCTTGTACAGTTCGAACTTCGCGCCCACGTCTATCCCGCGCGTCGGTTCGTCGAAGATGATCACGCGGCAGTCACGGTGCAGCCAGCGCGCCAGCACCACCTTCTGCTGGTTGCCGCCGCTCAATTCGCCGGCCGCCTGGCCGGCGTTGGCGCAACGCACCGCCAGCCGCTCCACCCAGCGCCGCGCGGCCGTTGTTTCGGCGTTCCGCCGTATCCAGCCAGCCGGTCCGGACACGGAGTGCATGTCCGCCAGCGTCACATTCTCGCGGATGGAGCGGGGCAGCAGCAGGCCCTGGCCCTTGCGGTCCTCGGTGAGCAGCGCCACGCCAAGGCGCACCGCATCGCGCGGGCCGCTGATGCGCGCGGGCAGGTCGGAGCCGCCCAAATAGATACGGCCCGATTCGGGCCGGTCGGCACCGAAGATGGCGCGCATAGTCTCTGTGCGGCCCGAGCCCATGAGTCCGGCAAAGCCGAGAATCTCGCCGGGTTGTACGGAAAAACTCACGTCGCGCACGCGCGCGCCCAGGCAGAGATTCTCCACGCGCAGCAGCGGCGCGCCGGGCTGCGCCGTGGACACCGTGTCCGCGTCGCCGATCTCGCGGCCCACCATGCGCCGCACAATTTCGTCTATGGTCAGGTCACTGGCGGCGTGCGTGGAGACAACCTGCCCGTCGCGCAGAATCGTGACGCGGTCGGCCAGCCGAAGAATCTCCTCCATGCGGTGCGAGATGTAGACCACGGCAATGCCGTCGCGACGCAGCCGCGCGATATTCTCGAACAGCAGTTCCGCCTCTCGGTCCGTCAGCGACGCCGTCGGCTCATCCAGGATGAGCACGCGGCAGGTGCCCGCGAGTCCGCGGGCGATTTCCACCATCTGCTGCTCGCCCACCCCCAGCGCGCCCACGGGTGTGCGCGGGTCAATGCCCGTCAGCCCCACCGTCGCCATGGCCGCACGCGCGGCCGTGTTCAACGCCGCACTGCGCACAAAGCCGAAACGCGACGGTAGCGCGTCGAGAAAAATGTTCTCCGCCACCGACAGTGTGGGGACGAGATTCAGTTCCTGCATGACGAAGCGGATGCCCAGCCGTTCGGCGGCAATGCGCGACGACGGCGCATAGGGTGCGCCGTCCAGTGACATCATTCCGGCCGTCGGCCGTGCAATGCCCCCCAGCAGGCGCATCAGCGTGCTCTTGCCGGCACCGTTCTCCCCCACCAGTGCGTGCACCTCGCCCGCGCGCAGCGCTAAGTCCACGCCGTCCAAGGCCCGCGCGCCAGGATAGTCCTTGACCATCCTTTCCGCGCGGAGGAAGACGTTGTCGGCTGTGCCGCTCACTTCTTTGCCGCCGTCTCCGCCGTCACCAAATCCACCACCGTCTCTTTGTCCTTGGGTGTGGTCTTCTCGCGCAGAACCTGCAGCGCGTACTCGATGCCGAAGACAGCGAGTTTGTCCGCATACTGCTGCACGGTGCAGACAATCTGCCCCTCGCGGATAAGGTTCTCAACGGCCGAGATGCCATCGTAGCCGCAGAGGAGCACCTGGCCGGTCTTGCCCGCCGCGCGCACGGCGGCAGCCGCGCCCAGCGCCATGCTGTCGTTGGCGCAGAGCAGCGCTTTGACCTCGGGGTGTTCGGTGATGATGGAGGACGCGACCTGGTTTGCCTTGTCCATTTCCCAACTGGCTGACTGCGAGGTGACGAGCTTCAGTCCGGCAGCGGCGATGGCGTCGTCGAATCCGAGTTTGCGCTGCTGGCCGTTAAACGCGCTGGGGATGCCTTCAAGGATGGCCACGGGCGCGCCCGGCTCCAGTTTCTTGGCGACGTAGTCGGCGGCCAGCTTGGCGCCCTTGCGGTTGTCCGGGCCGACGAAGGGGATGGTGATGCCCTTTTCCTTCAGCACGCCGTCGTCGAACTTGTTGTCGATGTTGATGACCACCACGCCCGCGTCCTGCGCGCGCTTGCACACGCCCACGAGCGCCTTGGAATCGGCCGGGGCGATGACAAGCGCGTCCACCTTCTGCGCGACCATCTGCTCGACCAGGTCGATCTGGCGCGCCACGTCCTGCTCGTCCTTGATGCCGTTGGTGATGAGCGTGTATTCCGACGCGTGCTGCTGCTGGTGCGCCTTGGCGCCGTTCTCCATGGTCAGGAAGAACTCGTTGGCCAGCGACTTCATCACCAGCGCGATGCGGTACGGCCCGGCTTTTTCCACCTTGGCCGGCGCGTTGGGCGGCGTCGGCGATGCGCCCTTTCCGCCGGACGATGGAGAGCATCCGGGGCCGGCCAGCGCGGCGCAGAATACCAGTGCGGACAGGATGGACAGGCATGCGAATCGCTTCATGGTGAACGTCTCCTTGGGTGTCATGTCCAGCACGATAGGCGGAACGGCGGCTTTGGTGCAAGTTTGCGGACGCGGAGTGCGGGTGCGGAGAAGCGGGTTGTGCCAACGGAATTGGCTTTTTTTGCTTCTTCGTCAGAATCTGTGGGTAACTTCTGGCTCGGGCAGGTCGCCCATCGTGTGAAACAGGGCGATTCTTAGCACTTCATAGCTTCTGTAGCCGTAGGCTTTTCTCGTGATCAAATTGACGCGGCGGTTCATGCCCT
>CAIXUF010000716.1 GCA_903922535.1 Candidatus Hydrogenedentota bacterium | reverse complement strand
GGTGCACGGTCACCAGACCGGCGGCGGCCAGGGATTTGATTTGGGAGTTGTCGATCTGGTTCGGACCTCAAGGTGATCATTGCTTGCTGGATATGGAAGCACACGCCACAAGGACGTATGATGCAATTTCTATGGAGGTCAAATGATATGCGCACTTTCAGGTGCTTGCCGCTCACACTGGCATTGCTCTTTGTCCAGCTTGGCGGGAATGCCCAGGCGGCCCCGGTTCAGACGCCCGCCTGCGTGCTCAACATTGATCCGGGACCCGGCAACCCCCGGAATTCGGAAGGCGCGTTTGTGCAGCTCCGTGACGGGCGGATTCTTTTTGCGTACACCCATTTCACGGGGAGCGGGTCCGACGAAGGCACGGCGCACATTGCCGGACGCTTCTCTTCCGATAATGGCGTCACGTGGTCAGGCGAAGACCAGGTGATCCTGCCGAATGAAGGCAAACAGAACACGATGTCCGTTTCGCTGCTGCGACTTGCGGGCGGACCCATTGCCCTCTTCTATCTCCGCAAGAACTCGGACTATGACTGCCGTCCGTACCTGCGCATTTCGACAGACGAGGCCAAGACCTGGAGCGAGCCCACGCTCTGCACCGAGCCCATGGGATACTTTGTCGTCAACAATGACCGCGTGATCCAGCTTTCCTCGGGACGCCTTGTAATTCCCGCCGCGCGGCATTGCCTCCCGGGTGAGAAGTTTGTTTCGCGCGCGCAGGCCCTCTGCTATCTTTCGGACAACGACGGCAAGACGTGGAGGCAAAGTGAGACGGTACTCGACGCGCCGCCCCAGTCGAAATCGGGACTGCAGGAACCCGGTGTGGTCGAGTTGAAGGACGGGCGTGTCATGATGCTGTGCCGCACCGATTGCGGATGCCAGTTGCGGTCCTATTCAAAAGACGGCGGGACAACCTGGTCTCCCGTCGAGCAGACGTACATCCTTTCTCCCGTCTCGCCAGCCTCGTTCAAACGCATCCCGCAGAGTGGAGACCTCCTGCTGGTGTGGAACAACCAAGCCAATGTCCCTGACAATCTGAAAGGCAAACGGACGCCGTTGACCGTCGCCGTTTCGCGCGATAACGGTCAGTCCTGGCAACACGTTGGAAATATCGAAACGAATCCTGATGGCTGGTACTGTTACACGGCGATTGAATTCGTTAAGGAGAACTGGGTGCTATTGGGTTACTGCGCGGGTGACAAAACGGTGGGTGGCCTGAACCGCGCGCGCATCACGCGAATTCCTGTCGAGTGGCTGATGAAATAGGCAACGCAACGCTCGCATCCGTGGAACCACCCAAATTGATCACGAATTTGGCCGAAAAATATGATAACAATGGTAAATGTTGCATATATGTATCTGCTCGCGCTGAGCGTAAATGGCTGAGTTTCCTGTGTTATAAGCGGTTGGACTGGTCATGAAAAAGTATGAGTCGAATGCAAGAGCCCTTGTGGCCCTCTTCGCCGCCGCAACGGCGATGCTGTCCTGTCACCCGGTGGTTTTTGCCGCGCAGACAGCCAGCGAGGGTTTAGCAGGCCCGGTGGTGCTGAGACCGGAGACCTTTCGGTATTATGTCACCACCTTCAACCAGAATGACCGTGAAAACGTGG
>CAIXUF010000715.1 GCA_903922535.1 Candidatus Hydrogenedentota bacterium | reverse complement strand
CATGAAATCGAACAAGACCACATACAAGATCGAGAAGGGCTTGCGGCTGTTCAAGACGACCTACAAGGACAAGCAAGGTGCCAAGCACCTGTCGGGCAACTGGTGGATCGAGTTTCGCGACCATGATCGGCAGACCCGGCGTATGCCGGCCTTCACCGATCAACAGCAATCCATCGACCTGGCCAAACGACTCAAGCGGCTGGTGGCGTGGAAGATCTCCAACACCCATCCCGACCCCGACACCGAGCGCTGGATTGAGACGATGCCCGCAGACATGCGGGAGATTCTCGGCCGGTGGGGCATCATCGACGGCCGCCGCATGGCCGCCGGCAAGCCGCTGGCCGAGCATATCGACAACTGGAAGGCGGCGCTGCTGGCCAAGGGAAACACCCTCCGTCATGCTGAGCTTGTCACCAGCCGGGCCCGTGCTGCATTCAAGGGCGCGGGCTTCACGTTCTGGAGCGACATCACAGCAACGGGACTCTCCCAATGGTTGGCCGATGAGCGGGCTGACTGGACCAAGGCCGACGGTAGCACCGCCCGCGGCATAGGCGCCCAGACAAGCAACTTCTATCTGCAAGCCTGCAAGTCATTCTGCAAGTGGGTTGTCCGCAACCGCATGGCAAGTTCGAGCCCGATCGACTACCTCGAAGGGCTCAACGTCAAGACTGATCGGCGGCAGGATCGGCGGGCGCTGTCGCCCGAGGAGTTGCAGCGGCTTATCGACGCCGCCAAGGCCGGCCCAGAGCTTCATGGCATGACCGGCGCCGAGCGCGCCGTCGTGTATCAACTGGCTGCGGAAACCGGCTTCCGGGCCGGCGAGATTCGGAGTTTGTTGCGCTTGAACTTCAAACTGGACGGCGACAAACCTGTCGTGACGATCAAGGCCGCCTATGCCAAGGGCCGGCGAGAGGACACGCTGCCACTGCGGCCGGCGACGGCGGCACTGCTCAAAGCGCATCTGGCCGATTACACGGCCCTTTTCAACCGTGTGGCGCTGGACGTGGGCAAGACGGACGCGACCGGAACCCCGACGGACCAGCGGCTCAAGAGCTTCGACGCAGGCAAAGACCCGCAATTGGCGGCGCTGTATTTCCAGTTTGGGCGCTACCTCCTGATTTCCTGCTCGCGGCCCGGCGGTCAGCCGGCGAACCTCCAGGGGATCTGGAACGACAAGCTGGACCCGTCCTGGGGCAGCAAGTACACGACCAACATCAACACCGAGATGAACTACTGGCCCGCGGAGACGACGAACCTTTCCGAGTGCCATGAGCCCCTCTTCAGCCTGCTGGAGGACCTGCACGTGACGGGTGCGCGCACAGCGCAGGTGAACTACAACTGCCGGGGCTGGGTGCTGCACCACAACACCGACTTGTGGCGCGCGGCGGCACCGGTGGACGGGGCCTGGGGCATCTGGCCCATGGGCGCGGCGTGGCTGTCGCAGGATCTATGGGAACACTACGCCTTCACGGGCGACCTTGAGTTCCTGCGCCAGCGGGGCTATCCGATCATGAAGGACGCGGCGCAGTTCATTCTCGACTTCCTCGTGCCCGCGCCCAGGGGTTTGCGCTTCGAGGGCAAACTGATCACCGTGCCGTCGCACTCGCCCGAGAACAAGTACCGCAAACCAAACCACGAGACGGCGTGCCAGACCTATTCGTCCACGATGGACACGCTGATCATCACCGACCTGTTCACCAACTGCATCGAGGCCTCGCAGCGGTTGGGGATTGACGAGGAGTTCCGCAACACGCTGGGTGAAACGCTGTCCAAACTGGTGCCGCTGCAAGTCTCCAAGGACGGGCGTCTGCAGGAATGGGTGGAGGACTACAAGGAGCCGGAGCCCGGACACCGGCACATGTCGCACATGCTGGGGGTCTATCCGGGACACTCCGTCACACCGGAGGAAACGCCGGACCTCGCGCGGGCCGCGCGCAAGTCGCTCGACTGTCGGCTCGAACACGGCGGCGGCACGGGCTGGAGCCGGGCATGGCTCGTCGGCCTGTTCGCACGTTTGGAAGACGGCGACAGTGCGTTCAAGAACCTGGGTGTGCTCTTTGAGAAATGCACGCTGCCGAACCTGTTTGACAACCATCCGCCGTTCCAAATCGACGGGAACTTCGGCGCGACGGCGGGTATCGCCGAGATGCTGCTGCAAAGCCACAACGGCGAGATCCACCTGCTGCCCGCGCTGCCCAAGGCATGGCCGGCAGGCAGCGTGCGCGGGCTCTGCGCCCGGGGCGGCTTTGAGGTGGACATGGTGTGGCAGGACGGGAAGCTGACCAGCGCGACAGTCCACTCGAAGAACGGCGGCACCTGCAAGGTGCGGCATGGAGACAAGACGGCGGAGGTGAAGATGGAGGCGAAGGGCCAGCGCACGATGGACGGGACGCTGGAAATGCGGTAAGCGCAGAACTTCTCCCACCCTACGAATCCCACGCGCTCAGCCGACGAGTTTCTTTCCCAGGCGGCGGGCTTTCTTTTTGTTGCGCGGGCTTAATTGCTGGTCCTGCTTCATTGCGGACAGACCCATGAACAGGGTGCCCACGGTCTTTGCGCTGAGCAGGTCGGCTGCGGTCTTGAGCAGGCCGCTCATGCGGGTGCGCAGGCGGGCCAGGATGGCCGGCGCGGCGCAGGAGGCGACCACCACGGCGCGCTTGTTGCGGCGGGTGTCGCGTGTCTTTGGGGCAGCCTGACCCCAGGGCCAGTAGGCGAAACACACCAACCGCTCGATGAAGCGCTTCATGATCGCTGTTACGGTCCAGAAGTTCATGGGCGAGGCGAGGATGATCGCGTCCGCCCTTTCGATCTCGTCGAGGATAGAGGCGAGTTCATCCTTCTTTGGGCATTCGCCGTGCCGCTCACCCGGTTGCTGGGTGCAGGCGCGGCAGTTGGAGCAGAACTCAATGCCCTTGTCGATGAGGTAGATCTTGTTGACCTGTGCACCCTCTTCCTTTGCCGAGGCGAGGATTTCGTCCACGGCGGAATCCACGATGCCGCCCCTGCGGTAGGTGCCCACGATTGCTGTAACTTTCACCGGGTTACCCATAAGGCCTCCTGAGTCTCCGATTTGTGTTTATGCGGCCACTCAAAGAAATGCTTCTTCGTCAGAATCTGTGGGTAACTTCTGGCTCGGGCAGGTCGCCCATCGTGTGAAACAGGGCGATTCTTAGCACTTCATAGCTTCTGTAGCCGTAGGCTTTTCTCGTGATCAAATTGACGCGGCGGTTCATGCCCT
>CAIXUF010000714.1 GCA_903922535.1 Candidatus Hydrogenedentota bacterium | reverse complement strand
TTGCTTCCCAGTCGGCCATGGCCATCGAGAACGCGCGGCTGGCGGTGCAGATAGTCGAGTCGGAAAAGCGCAGGCAGAACCTTGCGCGTTTCCTGCCCAGCGCCCTGGTCGACAAGGTGCTCAACGAGGGGCAGGCGCTTGTGCTTGGGGGCCAGAAGACGCACGTGACCACCATGTTCTGCGACATCCGCGGCTCGTCAAAACTGGCGGAGCAGCTCAGCCCGCAGCAGCTGGTGGGGCTGCTCAATGAGCACTTCAGCGCGATGACGGACATCGTGTTCAAGTATGACGGAACCCTCGACAAGTACATCGGCGACGAGATTATGGCCATTTTTGGCGCGCCCATCAGCGTGGGCGACGAGCCGTACCGCGCCGTGTGCACCGCGCTGGAAATCCAGCGGTGCAACACCGATCTGAACGCCCTCCGGGCGCTGGAGAGGCGGCCGCAGTTTCACATCGGCACGGGCATAGACTGCGGCGACGTCATCGCCGGATACATAGGGTCTCCCAAGCGCATGGATTTCACCGTGGTGGGCGATCGGGTCAACACCGCGAAGCGCCTGTGCGACATCGCCGGCCCGGGAAAGACGCTCATCGGGCGCGACGTGTGGGAGGCCGTCAAGGACCGCGTCGAGGCGCTGCCCATGGGCGCCCAAATGGTCAAGGGCAAGGACCAGTCCGTCGAGATCTATGAAGTCGTCGGGCTCAAGGACTGACGGCTAGAATTTCAGCGGCGGCCCGGAAAACGCCGCGAGTCCGAAGCGGACGCCCACATCATAGCCGCTTTGCCGTTCCCGCAGCCGCAGCCCCACTTCGACGCAGTGGAAGATCCGGCGGATTTCATAGGTCTGGCGAAGCATGATGCCGTCATGGACATCGTACAGATGTTCGGCGCTCACGGACCACAAATCCCCAAGCCGGACGCCAAGGCCATAAAGGATGGCCTCGGTCGTGACATCGCCTGCCGTGTCGGAGTACGCAAAGCCGATGCGCGAATTGAACTTGCCGCCGCGCATGGTGTCATCGTAATAGAGCTGCGTCAGCACGCGGTTGTAATCGGCGGAATCAGTCTGATCCAGATACGCGCCGATGTTTGCATGCCTTGAGGGCCAATCATCGGTAAGGTCGCCGAAGGGGTCGCGACTGTGTTTGCCCGGAAGGGGTTCGGAGGAGAAGGTGCTGTTGTTCACGTTGTGGGTTTCCCCGACCATTTGCAGCCCCCACCAGGGACGGGGCCGAAGGTCCACTTCCACCTCGTAGTCGCTTGTCCTGCGGACTTCATTCCAGAAATCTGTGCCCTGGTAGAAATTGAGGGCGCAGACCTGCCAAACCTCCTTGGTCTCGGCGTCCCGCCCGTAGAACATGTTGGAGATCTTTGATTCGAGGCGGGTGCGGCCCTCGACGTTGTCAAGGGCGTCAAAGGTGGGCGCAAGGTCGGCAGTCATTGTGGATGAGGGACGGTAAGACAGGGTGATGGAGGGCGTGACGACATGCTTAAAGGCGGAGAAATTGAAGAATCCGGGATATTCCTTGTGAAAACGGGTCTGCGCCGTGACGCCGAGCACATTGGAGAAGCGCGCCGTGGAATCCCCCGTGATGAGTTCGTTTTGGTACCACGCGCCCTGTGCTTCATAGAAAGGCGTTAGGGCAAGCGCCGGAAGGGGATCCCAGTCGTAGGTGATCCGGGCAGTGTTCACGCTGCGCGTGCCGTAGATGTCCTTGACATCTCCCGCGTAGTGGCGGTTGTAATAGCCGTTGACGGTGTCAAAGGACAGATAGAGATGCTCCGCCACGGGGCGTTCCATGAGATGGAAGGTGGCCTCGGGCAGCTTTTCAGTGCCCGGCGGCTGGGTTTGGAGGAAACTGTTCAAGTCACCGTTTGCGTCCTTGGGAAAGTCGCCTTCCGGCGGCGTTTTCCAGTAGGGGGCATCCACGTTGACCGTGGCTGTGGCGATGTAGTCCTCCTGCCGGTAGGTCACGTTGGCGAAAGTGCGCGGCGTGGAGCGGTTCTTGTAGGCGTCCCAGAAGAAATCCTTGTAAAAATACTGATCGGACCAAAGCTCCGACTGGAGGCGAAGGACGAGATCGGGGCTGCACTCATAGCGGTTGTACCAGTCGAAATAGCCCCGTCCCTTCTCGGTGAAAAGGCCGTGCATTTCACCCTGGG
>CAIXUF010000713.1 GCA_903922535.1 Candidatus Hydrogenedentota bacterium | reverse complement strand
GCCACGGCCGCGCCGCCGCAGCTGCAGATGCCCTGGGCGATGCCGGTGCGCGAGCGGACCTGCTTGCCCGCGCCGATGGAGGCTTGGAAGAGCTTGTTGAGGAGCTTGTCCGTGACGCCGGCCTGCTGGGCCAGTTGGTAGAATGTCTTGACCTGGCCCAAGATCTGGTGCTCGCCCACCACGATGGAATCGAGGCCCGCGGCCACGCGGAAAAGATGTTGGACCGCGTCCGCGCCGCGCCGGGAGAAGATGTGGTCGGAGCACTCGGGACAGCGCCGGGTGAAGAAGGAGCGCAGGAGGTCCTCCGCGGCTTGGGCGTCGGCGGCGCTGGCATAGATTTCCAGGCGGTTGCAGGTGGAGAGAGCGGTCACGCCTCTGAGGTCTTGGCCGCGGAGCTCGGCCAGGAGCTGCGGCAAGGACTCGGCGGGGATGGCGAGGCGCTCCCGGATTTCGATCTTGGCTTCTCGATGGCTCAGGCCGACCAGGACGAGGTCGGCCCAGGTGGTCAGCGGGCGGCTGGCTTGGACGTCTTCGAAAGTCTCGCCGAACATGGGGTCAGTCTAGCAATTTTCGGGGGTTAGAATTTCGCGCTTACGCCCAGGTCATAGACGCTGTCGCGGCCGTCATTGCTGCTGTTGATCCGATCGATCCATGAACTCTGGCGGAAGCCGATTTTTGCCGTGACATGCTTGGCCAGTTCGTAGTTCGCATGGGCGCTGTAGCGCAGGATGCGCAGGTCCGTGGGGTTGAAGGACTGAACAGTGCTGCCGGCACCCGTCCCCGTGAAGTAAGGGTCGAACACTTGACTGGCGAGGAATGCCCCCTGGGAGTCTGTGTAAGAGGCATCCCCAGTCACTCGGACCTTCTGGTATGGCTTGGCCATGACACTGACGCTCATCACATGGTTTTTGTATTCATAAGGAGCTGAGGGATCATGGATGAGGGGCGAGACGTTATAGGGCGAGCCGCTATTGGGGGCGCTGTGGTATGCGGCGGTATTGCTGAGCCCGAACCAGGATTCGATTGTATCCGTGCCTTCTTCGAAAGTGTAGAAGAAACCGACAGATCCGCGGCCTTTGGCGTCGCTCCAGTTCAGGCCGGTCATGAAGGTGTCTTTCGTGCTCTTGAAGTTCGTCATGGTGGAGCGTTGATTCTTGCTGCGGGAATCCGTGAAGTTCCCCAGCCAGATCAGATTTTGGGGCAGCGGCACGGTGATGTCCACGCTGGGCTCATTGCTCAGGGTCGGGGCGTTTTCGTAAGCCGCGCGGTTGGCCATGAGGTATTTTTCGCCGAACTCGAGTTCGACGTCCTTTGGTAACTGCAGGGTTATCCTGCCCTGGAGATTGTGGCGGGTATCCTGGGACGCGGCCGCGTTGGCCTGACTGTTGCTGGCCGCGATGGTCACGTTTTGGTAGATGATATTGCTGGCGTCCATGAACAGTTCCGCCCATTGGTTCGCGTTTCTGCGCTGCGTCAATTCGGGCTTGTAGCTCGCGTGCAGGGTCGTGTGGTAGATGCCGGTGTAGCGCGCATCGAAGTCCCCTTTCAAGAAAAGGAAATCGATTGCCGTGCCAGGGGATATTCCGAGAAATCCCGCATTTTGATTATTCTGAACCGACCGGTCGTAGAGTCGGGCCGATAACGAGATATCCTTGGTCGGCCGATACGTGGCGGAGAGATTCCCGGCGTAGGTGTACTGGGTCAGGCCATTGTACTGGCTGTAGCGCTGCCGTTCCAAGGCCCCGCCGGCGAGGGATAGCGAACTGCTGGGATTGTATCGAAAAGCGATCTTGTTGGCGGTCATGTCGTTGGCCGGCCAGAACCCATTTTTCCCGGCGACAGTGGGAGCATTGTTCTCGAATTTTTGGAACACATACTGATAATAGAGCTGGCCCTTGTCTGTGATGTCCGCATCAATCCCGGCGCTGACCTCCCGGGTATAGTTGTTGACGCCCTGGCTGTACACCGCATTGTTGATCGTTAGAGCTCGGGCGCCATATTGCTGCTGCATCCATTGGTCCACGAATAGCCTGTATTCGGGGTGGCTGGGCAGGGAGAGGTCCAAGGACTCTTCTTGGAAGTCGCGTTTGACGATATTCTCGGCGTTGGGGTTCTTGAACGTGGTGGCGGAGGTGGCCTGTGTGCTGGGCGTCCATGCGTTGTTTATGACCATGCCGTTTTGTAGGAAATCCTCGCGGTGTGCGAGCCGGTTGAAGTCGCCCTTGAGGATTGCGGACGAGCCCCAGGAAAAGTCGAGAGCGCCCTGCTCGGTGGTGCTACGCAAATCGTCCAGGTTGAGGTCGAGGAGGGCTTTTCGCAGGCCCGTGTGTAGGCCTAAGTCGAATTCCCCGATATCGTAGCGCTTGCCGTCCCATCGGCGGTTGAAGGCTTGGCTGGGCCCCTGCTCCGTGCTGTGTACGAACCGGGCTTCGCCGCTGGCCGAGGTCGCGGCCGGCTCTTCCTGGGCCTGTACGCGGCTGGAGCTGGACAGGATGATTCCGGCACAAAACAGTCCTAAGGTCGTCATGATCGCGCGCTTCATCCTCATCATCCCTCCGGAGTTCACTGCGTAAACCAGCTGCCGTTATCGTTGCCGTGGATATTCCAGTGGCAGTTCGTGCAGCGGGAATGCTGCAAGAGGGAGCCTTTCGGCGCTGAAAGCATGGAGTAAGAGGGCGGGGATAGCGGGTGGCCCGTAGGCGTG
>CAIXUF010000712.1 GCA_903922535.1 Candidatus Hydrogenedentota bacterium | reverse complement strand
TATCAGGTACTGGACCATGCCTCCCTGCGACGCAATCTGCGAGGTCAGGTTGACCTGCAGCGTGGTGGCGTTGGCCTTGCAGACCGTGACGCTCTGGGTGGCGGTTGCGTTCACCACGTCGCCGTTGGGCGGCGTGCCCTGCACGAAGACGTTGTTGCTCGTGAGCTGGCACTCCGTCGGGTAGTAGTTGACCGTGGCGTTGAGGTAGATGGACCTCGTCTCGCCTGGCGTGACGTTGTAGAGGGTCCAGTTGGCCATCGGGGCGGCGTATGTTGCCGCAGGCGAGGAGGAGCTGTAGGTGAGGTTCGCGGTGTCAACCGTGTCGTTCACGGTGATGTTCAAGGTGACGTTTCCGTTGTTGGTCACGTTGATGAGGTAGGTCACCATGCCTCCCTGCGATGCGACCTGGCTTGTGACGTTGAGGTCGATCACGGAGTTGTTGGCCTTGCAGACAGTGACGGCCATGGTGGACGTGTGGTTGACCTTGTCGCCGTTTGCAGGGGTGCCCTCGGCGAACAGCGTGTTGGTGGTGCCCATGCATTCCGTCGGGTAGTAGTTCACGGTTGCGTTCATGTACAGCAGGGTTGAGTTGCCAGGTGCCAAGTTCAGCACTGTCCAGTTCACGTTCTGGCCGACATGCGTGCCTGACGGGGATGATGCACTGTAGGTCAAGCCCGTGGCGATCGTGTCATTGACGGTGATGTTCAGCGAGACGTTTCCGTTGTTGGTCACGTTGAACTGGTAGACGACCATGCCTCCCTGGGATGCAATCTGGGAGGTCTGGTTGACCTGCAGCGTGGTGGTGCTGGCGTTGCAGATGTCAAGCGTTTCGGTTGCAGCTGCATAGACCGAGTCGCCGTTTGCCGGCACGCCCACTATGTTCACAAGGTTGCTTGTGGACTGGCAGTTTGACAGCGGATAGTTGACTGTGGCGTTAAGATATATCACCTGCGTCGCGCCGGGGGCCAGTGAGATGCCCGTCCAGTTGGCGAAGGTGTTGTTATGGAAAGCAACCGCGAGGGATGCACTAGAGTAGGTGAGCTGGGAGTCTATCGTGTCGTTCGCCACGAGAGTGAGCGTGACGTTGCCGTTGTTGGTCACGTTTATCTGGTACTGGACCATGCCTCCCTGGGATGCCACAGCTGAGGTCAGGTTGACCTGCAGCGTGGTGGCATTGGCCTTGCACAGCATGCCCGTGAGATTGAGCGACTGGGTGCCTACCACGAGGTAGGTCGCGTTCATGGGCGTGCTGGCAGTCAGGACATTGTCCATGTACGTTGGGCAGTTCTCGGCCCAGTTGAACGTGGAATTCACCTTGGCGTTCATGGTTATGGACACGCTGGCGCCCACGCCGAGGCTGATGCCTGTCCACGTAATTGTGCTGTTATTGGCCGAAATGCTGCTGTACGAGACGTTCGAGCCGTTGTATGAAAGCCCGCTGGGAAGCGCGTCCACGAAAGTGATGTTCGTAAGGTTCACGGCGCCCGTGTTCGTCAGGTTGAGCACAAAGTTCAGGATGCCGCCCTGCGAAGCCACGTTTGCAGTCTGGTTGGCCTTGAGCGCAGTGAGATTGGCGTCCACTATGCTATAATTGCTCCACGAGCTCACGCTGAACTTGGCAGTGGTGGCGTTCAGCGCCGTGTAGTATGTGCAGGACGGGTCGGTGTAGGCATTGCACAGCTGGTTGCCGTTCCGCACCACGACCGGGTGCGCGTACGACGTGGTGCCTGGGGCGTAGAATGTTATGTTCGCGCCCGTGTTGATGTGGCTGTTGGTGGCATAGCCCGTGAATGCCGAGGTGTTCAGGCTTGCGAAATTCGTGGTCAGCGTTATGGTGCCGGGGAAGGTAAACCTGCCCTGCGTGGTGAGGTCCTGCAGGAAAGTGGGGTCGGTCCAGCTGATGTCGCCGAAGCTGTTGTTGTAGATAAGGTAGTTCGTCCCGTCGGCGGAATCACTTATGCTCTTTTCCTGCGTGTTGCTGTAGAGCTGATTGTTGAGGAACATGTTGTCCGCGCTGTTCCCAACCAAGTCTATGGCCTGGCCATAGAACGTGGTTATGTTGAGGTTCTTGACCGTCACGTTGTTCTTGCCGTTTATGTAGACGCCACTGGATTGCCCGGTGCCCGTGCCGTGAAGCACATGGTTTTGCCCGTCAATGGTAATTCCATCGGCAGCGATGTCAAACATGGTGAGTTCTGTCGTGAGGTCGCCAGTAAGCGAGATATTCGAATAGGTTCTTATCGTGGTTGTCCCGGTGATTGGCGAGGAGAATGTGACGTTGCCGAGCCCGTTCACCACGGCTCCGCTATTTATGAGTATTGTTGCTGCACCAGAGGGGCTGCTGGCAGTCATATTGATGGTTGAATCCGTGATGGAAAGGTTGCCTGAGACATCGAAACGGTAACCTGCGCTCTCAGTTTCGCCATTTGTGATTGCGGAGCCGTTCATGATGGTCAGGTTGCCCCCCGCATTGACTGTTATTTTGTATTGATTGTTGGTGGAGCAGTTCATGCGCACGGTTTCATGGTTGTAGACGAGCGTTCCCGAAACGTTCACGTCGCCGTTTTGCCAGATCGTGTGGCCGCCGTTGATGAATTCGACATAGCCCCCTGGCTGCACGGTAAGCCCGTTCACGTCGAGCGTGGTGTTGTCGAAAGTGACATGGCCACCCGAGCCTACGGTCAGGCCGTGGGCGCGGACCGTGCTGTTGAAGTAGGTGCCTGTGACGTTCAGGAAGCTGTCGCCCGTGTAATTCGTATCACCCGTGAAATTCACATTGCCTCCGCAGGAGAATGGGAGTGTCGGGGTGAGGATGCCGCATTGCTGTATGGTGAAGTTGAACGTCCCGTTCACATCGATTCCGCGGTTGCCGGCGCTGTCGGAGCAGGTCATATTCCAGAAGTATGAGCCGCCCTGGGTCGGAGAGTAAGTGTCTGAATAGGGGGTTGCATTTGAAACGCTGCTGTGCGTGAAGTTATAGACAAACACCGTGTTGGGCTGCCACACATCGTCTACAAAGGTATACCCGCCGATGAACCTGTAGATTGTCAGGTTGCACGGGAATGTCGTGTCCTTGTTGTCTGTGGCTGTGAAATTCAGGGAAACGTTGGTGCTGTTGGTCAGGTAGCCGTTTGCAGGGCTTGTCAATGTTGCCACAGGTGCCTGGGCATCGCCGCTTATCGTGACGTTCCAGATGCTGGATGTGTCATTCATGCTGGCGTTTGTTGTACTGGCCGCGTTGGCATAAAAGAGATAGCTTGATTCTGGCACGCCGGTCGCGTTCACGCGGAAAGTCACTGCTATTGAGCCGCCGTCAGGCACAGCCGTTTGGTTCGGGTTGCTCACCGTGGAATAGAACGGGAGTATGCCCGTGCTCGTGCGCACCAGATGGCTCGGGGCGCCGCACGGGTTCATGCTTATCAGCTGGGCTATGGAAGTGCCCACATAGCTTGCGGCGCCGTGCTCCCAGTTTTCGCCCATATCGCTTTTATCCGTGACAATCAACCCTCCGCTGGAGGTGCACGCATAGTACAGAATATATGGGTTGGGAATTTGGGCGTAGCCATGCGAGCCGAAATTGTAGGTTTTCTTAGCCAGCTCCAAGGATCCCGTTACGGACTCGTAATAAGTATCTTCAACGATAACCGCGTGATTGGCCACAACAGCGGCTTGTATAGTGCCCACGACATATCCTGAGCCAGACACTACAAGAATATCCTGGTTCCAGAATGCGCTTGATGGAGTTGCGTTGCCATAGCCAGATGTAGGTATATCGACCCAGGTTGCCCCGAGCTTGGTGGCTGCTGATGTCGAGGCTGTCTTGGAGCCACTGGTGTAATCGCCCGAATTGCCGGTTTCCCATGTCGCCACTGTCATCGCAGCCGAATAAACAGTCAGGTTGGTGTACAGGCTGACATTGGTGAGCCCGCAGTCCCCTGCGCACGAAACGTTCACCGTGACGTTGTAGAGCTGATTTTGCGGGGCTGCAGATGTGTTGCCAGACACGCTCAGGAACAGGCCGATAGGCTCGACTATGAATGTCGTGTTGGTTGCAGGGTTGCCTGCGCTGTCAGTCGCGTTGCATGTGATTGTGGTATTGCCAAGCGGAAATGACGAGCCCGAAGCGGGCACGCAGGTCGCGGAGAAGCTGCCGTCATATGCAGTCACAGTCAGGGCGGTGTAGGTGACAGTGGTGCTTGCGCGCGAGGTTGCCGTCACGACCACGGCGGCGTGCGCGGCGATTGTGGGCGGAGAGGTGGCCTTGGTGATTGATTTGCCTGCGCTTTGGCCGGAGTTGCCCACTGCATCAGTCTGGTATGCAATTGCTGTGAGGGTGCCTTCAGCAAGGGTGTGAAGGTCCATGCCGCTGACCGTCCATGTGCTGCTTGTGCAGACGCCAGTGGAGACTTTGGAGATGTTGGATGCCCCATCAGACACGTTCAGGAGGACAGTGGTCCCGTCCTTGCATGCCCCTCCAAATGACAATGATGTTTTATTGGCGGCGTTGACGTATGCCGGGTATGAGAGTATTGTGGGGTTCACAGGGACAGTGTCCTTGAAGGGTGATTGAGGGGGGCTTTGGCCTGGATTGCCCGCCGCATCAGTCTGGTATGCGATTGCTGTGAGCGTGCCGTCGGCAAGGGGGGTGAGGTCCATGCCGCTGACCGTCCATGTGCCGGCAGTGCAGTTGTTGGAGACATTGGAAACGGTGGTTGCATCTTTGGTTACGTTCAGGGTGACTATGGTCCCGATTTTGCATGTCCCCCCGAAGGACAGAGATGTTTTATTGGCGTTGTTGACGTATATTGGGTATGACGTTATTGTCGGCGCTGGCGCAGTGGTGTCTATTAGTATCGAATGCGCCCCGGCGAATGTGCCCACTGCCGGCAGGGTGTTGACAGTCTGTTCTGCAGTAAAACATAGGACCATGGTTGCCCCGCCCCGGCTGAGCGAGTCGGTGGCGACATAATCCAGAACGGGGGAATTTTCCCCGCCTAAAACAGTGTACCTGAAAGTCAAGGTGTCGGTTCCGGAACCGCTGAGGTAGCTTGCAGAGCCGCCGGAATTGAGCGCCAGCGCCGGGGTGCCCCCCGTAACAGAGACGCACTCGCTATATTTCACAGTTATATCTATGACTTCGGTGGCCTTGAATGAGCCGTTTGCGTGCGCAGTGTCCACTGCGATGATTCCCGGACCCCCATCTGCAAACGCCATGCCGCCAAGCATGCACGCCACGAATGCAAAAGCTAGGAAGGTTTTCCCTGCGCGCGCGGAAAGGCTTTGCGAAGGAACGTCTGTGTTTTTGGTTGTGTACATATTCCCACCTCTAGCTAAGCATGAAATTCGGTGCGCGTGCCCTTCTGCTGCCTGACGAAAAAGCGAGGCCTATGGCCTCTGCAGGAAGGAAGCTGTGCGAGATGACTCTCGTTGTTATTGCACCCACGTTCACATGGTTCGAGTGCAATCTTTTTAAACATTTCTTTGCCCCCCGAAGCGCGCGAAAAAGCGAAATGGCGCGGGATTGGGCAATTTTGGGGTGCGCGCGCCTGGCTGGATAGCAGGCGGGGGTGAGGGCGACGCAAGGCTATGAGGTGGAAAACGACCCATCCGCAGACAATGTAGTCACCTTTTGACAAATGTTAATAAAATGTAGTCACCTAAAAAGGGTTATGCACATTGAGGAGAGGGGAAGGGGCAGGCGGAAGAAATTCTACCTTGCGCGCTCGTACAGGCAGGGCGCGCGCGTGAGGAAGGACAGGGTGTACCTGGGCACTGGGCTTGGAAAGGAGGAGCTCGCGCTTCGGCGCGAGGTGGCGAGGAAGCAGCTTGAGGGAAGGGAAAGGATGGCAGGGCAGTGGGAGATTGCATTCGGCAGGGTGGAGGCGCGCGCGAGGAAGGCAAGGCTGGGAAAAGAGGAGTGGGAAAGGTTTGTGGAGGATTTCACCTACAACAGCAATGCCGTGGAAGGCTCGATCATCACCAGGAGGGAGGTGGCGAGCATATTGGGGAGCAACCAGTGGCCTTTCAAGCCCAAGGAGGACATTGCGGAAACGTACGGTGTTGCAAGGGCGGCGCAGATGCTCTTGGAGGAAAAGGAGCACTTGTCCCTTCCGCTCATATTGAAAGTCCACGGGATGGTTTTTCGGAACTCCAAGACATTTGCAGGGAAGTTGAGGCGCGTGGACGTGGTGGTGAGGGACAGGAAAGGCGAGATTGTGCACAGGGGTGCGCCGAAGGGGGATGTGAAGAGGCTGCTTTTGGGGCTGGTGGAATGGTACAATAGCAACAGGGAGAGGCGGCACCCGCTCGTGCTTGCCGCGGTGGTGCACTGCCAGTTCGAGAACATCCATCCCTTCCACGACGGCACCGGAAGGGTGGAGAGGCTCCTTATGAACAATATATTGCTCAAGCACGGCTATCCGCCTGTCGTCGTGCCGTATGCGAGAAGGCACGCGTATTATTCCGCGCTCCATGCCTATGAGCAGCGGCAGGGGGTGGCGCCCATGGTGAGGTTCCTGGAAAAGGAGATGGCAAGAAGGAAGTAACACTGCAGATCCACTGGATGGCAAACCACAGTTTGGCAGACAGTGGAATGGAGTTCCACTGGAATGGCAAAATCCGCAGACGGATTTTGGCAGGTCGGCGGATGCGCATTTTGCCGCAGCAAATGCATCAGACATCTTAAGCATCGGTTCGCGAGCCGATGTCTGGTGCTTTTTCGTTTCGACGAAAAAGCACATCGCTGCGGCGAAGATGCTGAACCGCAATTCCACCGGCATCATACCCTGTGAAGGTTTTTAAGCCAAAATCTGGAAGTTTTTCCATGCGAGGGAAAGCTTTTTCAGAGTCTGAAACATTGGAGCTGAAGGCATCCACTTCGGAGCTCAAGGAGGCAGTGATATCCATAGCTGCCATGCTGAACAAACATGGGCATGGCGAGGTGATTTTCGGGATTGGCGATAATGGCGATGTGGTCGGGCAGGATATGGGGAAGACGACGATTCCGGACATCTCCCGTTCAATATTCGACCATATTGAGCCGAAGATTTTTCCTGAGATTCATGAGGAGATTTTGAATGGAAAGGCGTGCATCCGCGTCGCATTCAGCGGAAACCAGCCCCCTTATTTTGCTTATGGGCGAGCATATATCCGCGTAGGCGACAAGTGCCCCACCTTAAGCGCCAAGGAGCTTGAAGAGATGATTGTGAAGAAAAACAAGGAACTTTTGCGCTGGGACAGCCGCGCCTGCAACGGCGCCTCGCTTGATGATTTGGACGGGCAAGCCATCAAACGGTTTTTGGAAGCAGCCAAATCATCCAAGCGCCTTGATATCGGCTCGGATGGAAAAAAGCTAATGCTGTCAAAGCTTGGCTTATTCAGGGAAGGGATGCCGACCAATGCAGCAGTTGTCCTTTTTGGGAAAGAGCCGCAGCGGTTCTTTCCAAATACCACCATCCGCTGCGGCCGCTTTCGGGACATGGTGAAAGAGGAGTTTGACGACTTGAAGGATTTGGACGGGAACCTGTTCGAGGTGCTTGACAAGGCAATGACGTTTCTCAAGGAGCATTTGCGGCTTTCAGCGCGAATAGAAGGATTGCGGCGCAAGGAGAGATGGGAACTTCCAGTCGATGCCCTGCGCGAGGCGATTATCAATGCAATTATCCATAGGGACTATTCCAGCCCAAGCTTTGTTTACATCAAAATCTATGATGAACGGATAGTGATTGCCAACCCTGGCTGCCTGCCAGACGGCATGAAAATCGAGGATTTGTACCATGAGCATGAATCCCGCCCGAGCAACCCAACCATCGCCAGGGTTTTCTATTATGCGGGTTACATTGAGGAATGGGGGCGCGGGATCCTTAACATAATTCAGTGGCTTGATGAGGGAAACCTCCCCAAGCCTGTTTTTGAGCAATCTGGCGGCTCGTTTCGGATGGTCTTTGAGAGGGCGGCAAAGGACACTGTAAGGGACACTGTAAGGGACACTGTAAAACTATCAGCAAAGCAGCTTGCAATTATGCAGTTAATCGGACAGGACCCGCATGTTACTGCAGATGCCATTGCAACAAAAATAGGCATTAATCTTAGGAACACAAAAAAGAACATCGCAGTGCTCCAGGAAAAAGGCTTGTTAAAGAGAGTAGGGTCCGACAAAGGAGGGCATTGGGAAGCCCTGGATTAGTTGTTGCTGTTTTTTGCTTTTTTTGTAGTGCCTAAAGATTGGCACAAAAATCAAGGTTGTTGTTTAGGCACTACATTTTGCCACATTGCCCCTGCGCGCTTACAGTACCTTCTTTTTCTTCTTTGAGAAGAATGCGAAATAGATGCCCACTATGAAAATCACGCCGAGAAGCCCTGCGCCTGCAAGCGCGAGGGGGAAGCCTGAGTCTGGCTGAGAGGCCTGCGCGGCTGGCTGCTGCGCGCTTGTGCTTGCGTTTTGCGCGGCTGCGTCAGCGGCTTTCTGTGCTGCAAGCGCGGCGTCCTTTGCCGCCTGCGCGGCCTGCGCGTCCCTTTGCTGCAAGGACATTGCCTCAAGGGCTGTCGAGGTGCGGTTGCGCACAGCCATTGCCTGCTCGGTTAGCGTGAAGAAAGGCTCGGACTGCGCGAAGCGCTTCTGCGCAGTGAGCTGCATGTTCGTAATCACGGGGAGCGCATAGTCAGGCTCGAAGCAGTAGGAGTAGCCGTCGTAAAGCGCGCTCTTGCTGGCAGTGGTTGCCGCGCGGTTCAGGCTGATGAGCGTGTCCAGGTATGCCTTTGCCTCGCCGTACGTAATGCCGTCCTGCAAGGAGGAGTAGGCGACACTTTCATTCAGGTATGCCGCGCCCAGCAGCTTGCTGCTGTTCTCGAACTTCCAAATCTCGTTCACGAACGCGCGGCCAGTGCCAAGCGCGATGGGCATGCAAAAGCTGGTGACTGAGTAGCACGCCTTCTGGCATGTCTCAAAGCTTGTGCACGCGGTCCTGTCCGTGCCAGTCAGTATCCTGCACTTCGCCTCGCCTTTGTGGTAGTTCGCCATTACGGACAGGAGCCCGGCATGGACGTCGTTGAATGTGATGTTGGGGGAATAGTTCTGGTAGGCGTAGTAGGCGGTGAGCGCGTTCTCGATGTCGTCAGGCGCGGTGAGAGGGGTGTCCTCGAACAGCGGCAGCCCTGATTCGAAAATGCCGTATATCTCGCCGCCGGACACCACGGCAAAGCAGTCCGAGCCCCGGTAGGGGAAAGGCTGGATGGAAAACTGAGCGCCGTGCGGGACCGCGAACGAGGCAAACTCAAGGATGGCGGCGGAGTTTTGGGTAATGGCGGATGCTGCCCCGGACAGCAGAATGAATGATAATAGGATGAATGCGCAAAACAGGCGTGCCATGCATCATTTCTGGCAGGAAATTTAATAAAACGGCATTAAGGGGCAGAAAGTGTTGATTTGCTTTTACGCCTGGCGCACTGCCACATTTAAATTCATTTCCCATGCATCAATTACTCTTGGGTTCGTGTGTTTTTAGACTTGAAGAATTTTCTGGCCCGAGGCTTTTCCAGGCATGACGGGGAGAAGCAAGCACTCCTTGTGCTTTC
>CAIXUF010000711.1 GCA_903922535.1 Candidatus Hydrogenedentota bacterium | reverse complement strand
CGCACGGAAAAGAAGATCCTTGAAGACAGGCTTATACGTTCAGATTCCCTTCCTTGGTGGGATGTGACAATCAAGCCAAAACTGGTACATTAGAAAGTGCATGTCCCCTTATGACTGAGACGGCTTCAATTCTGGGGACGCCGTACTTTTTTCCCTTCCCTGAACCGATCTCAAGACAAAAACACGCCGCCCCGGAGGCGGAAAACACCCTCCCGCACCGAAACCGGAACGGCCCGAAACCAGTCCATTTACATGCCTGTATCGGGCTATACGCATGTGTGCGTAACGGCTTCTGAGTGGGCGCTTCAGGAGTGGGGACGGTATGCGAGACATGAAACGATATTTGTCCGGCGGGCACAGTCCCGCCGAGATTCGGTGGCACCTAGTCCTTCTCGTGGCGGGATACTGGGGTCTGGTGTTGTGCGCCTGGCTGGGATATCCGGCGGAAAACCACTTCTCCGTCACGACGGCCATGCTGAGCGCGCTGGGGAGTTTCGAGGACCGCTACAACCCGCGGTGGTATTGGGTGTTCTCCGTGGCGATGGTCTATTGCGGCCTGTGCATGGCGCCGGTCATGCTATACGTCCGCCGCAGGCTCGTGGCCGTTTCCCCTTGGGGCGCGTCCGTGGGCGCTTTCTTCTTTCTTTCGGGCTGCGCGGCCATCATTCTGACCGGCCTGTTCCCCTACGCCCACCGCAACCTCCTGGGCTGGCAGTTGGCGCATCTTCACATGGACGCCGCAGCGCTCATCACGGCGAGCTTCGCCCTGGGCTTTGTGTGGCATGGTTTGCTCCTGCTCCAGGACGGTTTCGCGCGCAGGACCTTTGCCTGGCGGGGCTCGCGTCCCTACTTGCGTTTCATCGGCCCCTTTCTGGTGTGCATCCCGGTGTTGTTCGCCATGGGCCGCAGGATACAGTGGGAATCCGTCCGCGCCGGCAACATGTCAGCGGCCTTCTCCGGCATCACGCATTTTCCCTTCCTGGAACACGTTACGATCTGGACCCTCACCCTTTTCGTTGTTTGGTTCACCATCGTTCTGCCGCACCCGGAGGAGAAAGAGGCGCGCATGACGGGCGACACCTAAGGCCCCGTCCTCCGTTGTCATCCGCCAAACGAAAGCGCCTCTTCAAGTCATGTGCACGTGCTGAGTCATGCGCACCTCACCGCCCACGTCACGGGTTTGTTTTGTCCACCAATTCGTCGTCAACCGCCTTGGTCATATCCGGCAGGCGAAAATACGTGGCAACGCCGCTGGGATCGATGAACTCGGTCAGTACGACGTCGAGCGGTGCGGCATTCCTGGTGTCACTCTCCGGCGGCCAGGCCTTTGCCGTTACCTTCATCCCCTTCGGGCGAATCGTATCGTCGGCAACCGGTGCGCCGAGCGAGGCGGGATCCAGAATGAGGTCGCCCGGAGCCGGGTACGTCTTGCACAATTCGGCGTTGTTGGCGGTGCCGATGCAGTAAACCACCGGACCGCGCATCAATGCCACCCGTCCCTCCTGGGATTTCCGGCCGCGGACCAGCCGCCACGGCATGGCCATGTCGAGCGTGATGAAATCCTCCGCCTTCCAGGCACGGCGAATTTCGTAAAAGCTTCTGCCGGAGGGCACTTCGATCTGCGTCCCGCCGTTGACGGTCAGTGTGGCCTTCGGGCACCAACCCGGAATGCGCAACCGCAGGGGGAACTCCGCTGTCCCCGGCGGCGCCATGGCGATTCGCACAAGGCCCGACGTGGGGTAGTCCGTCTCCTGTTGAATCGTGACACTGCCGCCGCCGCCCAGATCGACTCTTGCCGTGGACTGCGTGTACAGGTTTACCGCCAGGCCGTCTTTCGTCCGGTAGCAGATCATGGCCGGCAACTCGGCCATGATGCGCCGAAAGTTGTTCGGGCAGCAGAAGGTGTCGCGATCAAAGTAGCTGCGAGTCCCTTCCAGGGGACAGAAATAGCGCAGACTGCGGCCGTCGGGCGATTCGGCGGCGAACAGCGCATTGTAGACGGACCGTTCCATGATGTTGCCGAATTGCGAATCACCCGTTATCCGAAGCATGCGATCCATCAACCTTGTCAGGTAGGCCGTGGCGCAGCTCTCACTCACGTTCCCGCTGCCCACCTGACTGTCATGCCACGCCTCCTGCAGACTGCACGAACCCGAAACAAGCAATCCATCGCGGCGGGTCAGGAAATCCAGGGCCTGCCGGGTCTGGCTGAGCAGGCGCGGATCGGGCTGAAGGTGGTGCAACTGCAACTGCGCCACGCACAGGGCCATAAAGATGTAGGCGTGCCGCTCGTCATCCATGTTGTAGGGTTTGTTGGGTTCGTCCATCTTGATGGTCGAGTTCCAGTCCGCCAGCCTGTATTGCTCCGAGTTGACGCAAAAGTCCAGATAGCGTTGATCCTTCGTCTGTTCGCAGAGCGTCAGCAGCGCCCCGTCGAGCCCCGTGGTCACGCCGTACATGTTGGCCCGTTTTCCGGTCGGCCCCGGTATCCGGGACGGTTCAGCCGACCATCGCTCGATGATGAAGTCGGCCAGTTTCCTTGCCGCCGCCAGCGAGGCCTGCGCGCCGAAATACTTGTAGTCATTGGTCAGGCCCAGCACGAGATAGGACATCTCATGGATGTCGTACACACCCCACAGGCGGCTTTCAGGAATAAGGATGCCGATATACCCGTCGGGTTCCTGCGTCTTGATCGCCTCCGCGACGAGACGGTCTTTCAGCGCCAGCACTTTTGCGTCCTTTGTATACGCCGCAAACCGCACGGTGGCATCAATCAACTTGCCCAGGCCGATGTATCCCGAAGCCCGGTTCCGCTCGCGAAACGGCGTGAGGAACACGTTCTCCGTGTCCAACGCGAGCAGGTTGTTGTTGACGGTAATGTCGAGCCGCCGTCCAATCTCCCCGGCGACCCGTATCTCGCCCAAGCCGATTGGCGTCATGGCGTCGGCCGCACCCTCCCGGTTGGCCTGTTCATCCACGGCCGCGGCCTGAACCT
>CAIXUF010000710.1 GCA_903922535.1 Candidatus Hydrogenedentota bacterium | reverse complement strand
GCGCCTTCAAACTGTGCTGATCAAAGGGAAGCGAATGCTCCCGGCCGACATATTCTTGAAAGCCGGGGGCGAACCAATACGGCACGGCACGGAGAATGTCAGCCAGCGTCTCGCTGCCAGGGCCCATGTGCCGGAAGCACCCGGCGCCTCCGCAACCCGAATCATTTGATGCCGTCAGCGCAATGCGCGGATCGGTCGCGCCCGCCAACAGGGCACACTTGCCACCGCGTGAATGCCCCGCAATAGCGATGCGGTCCACGTTCACGAAATCCTGCGTCACGAGAAAATCAACGCAGCGATGATATCCCCACGCCCAGGCGGCCAGCGCGCCGAAATCACCTTCCGGATACACGCGATACAATCCTGAAATGCGCTCAGAGCGGTAGATGTCAGCCGCCATTTCGGCGCGGTTGAACACGCCCAGAATGTAGCCGCGGCGCAACACGTCGGCTGTGATGTCATCCGTAATGTAACGCCAGCATCCGTCTCCCGTGAGAATGACCGGGAAAGGACCCGCGCCGGCGGGAATCATCAAGTTCAACACAAACTCGAAGCGGCGGTCCGCACCGGTGACAAGCCTGTACTGCGTATAACAGGCATCAAAAAACCGCGGAACCGTCTGACTGTGCAGCTTCTCCCCCTGCACACGCGCGGAGGGCGGTAGCTGTCCGTACTCAATCCGGAGAATGAGATCGAGCAACTCCCTGCGGCGCTGATCCCACTCATGCAAATTCTTTACCCGACGACCATCCTCAAATCGAAACAGATCGGGAAGTTCGGACTTCATCGGCAATCATCCCCACTCATCTTAGTCCGGCGGATCACTTGCCGAGGAACAGCGGGCGGATGTGACGGTCAAAGAGATTGGAGGTCACCCGCTCGGCCACCGTCTCCTCGAACTGATCCAGGGCCCGGTAGTAGCGCTCGCCCATTTCCGCCGCCACCTTGTATCCCACGTGCACAAGCTGGCGAAGGTTCGGATTATAGGCCTTGCAGGCCTGGTCATGTGCCAGGGCGGCCACATACTCGCGGCTCGTCCAGTGGGAGACGTCGCGCGGTGTCGGAAGCCGGGACCGGTCAATGTCCACCACCGTCGCGTAGGGCGCGCACAATTCATCAAATCGCCCGAAGGCCTGGGCATAAATCTCCTTGGCCAGTTCAAGCGCCTCGCCGCCGGCGGCAGCCAATCCCGTCAGTTCCTCAAGCCACGTCGTTCCCGCTGTCTTCAGATGAAGACCCGCGCCATGCTTGTGGATGGCCTTCCGGATCGGCCCGTACAGGGAGAATTTATCGCTCCCCGAATGCACGCTCAACTTCAGATTTTCCGGGAGGCCAAATTCCCGGATCGCATGGGCCACCACGGCCAGGCCCTGGTTGAATTCCCGGTCAAATTTGGCGACGTCGCCCACATAATCCACGCCTTTATTAAACCGGCCCGTGAACCGCGGCGCCAGCGTCTGGGCGGGTATTCCTTCTTCCGCCAGCGCGCCCAGAATGAAGAACAGCTCCAAGGGAGTCTGAGGCTCCGCCGTCTCGTCCATGGAGACCTCGGTAATGAAATTATCCTTGCCCTTGGCGCCTTCAATGCGACGGTATATCTTGCCGGCCTCCTGGACGGCGAACAGATACTTCCCGGCAATCGTCGACAGCGATGCCTCCGTGACCTCCGGCGCCGGCGTGATTCCGGGAATGTTCAGTGTCCCCGCGAAGCGGCGGTACCGCGAGACGAACGCGCGAATTTCATCTTCCTTTGCGGGCTTGCCGATGAAATCCGCCACGTCCAGCGTAAAGAAATCGCACGCGTTGAGAAACAGATCCACGTTCTTCAGGCCGATATGATCGGCATCCACGTGGTAGGAACCCGTCCACGACAGCGCCTTCACGGCGGCATCGGCTTCGATGCGCACGTCGCCCGGGGCGGAGCCTATGATCGTGTGTTCGCGATGCGACTTATTCCAGACCGGCACGACCTCCGCTCCCAAATCACGCGCCTTGAGCATGGCGGCGAGTTGAGCTCTTCCCTGCCTGCCGAACCGATCCCCGATTCCCATACTGTATTTTCCCATCTGCATCGCTTGTGGTCCTCCCTTTTGAAGCGGCATTCCTATCATAGTTCCGTTGAGTTTCACGCAAAAAAGCTTTCTGCATTTCTCCGCTGCGGGTAAGTTATCCCCATGAGCGCAAAGATTCTGGCAATAGGAAACGAGGGTTTCCAGATAGCAACGGATGAAGTTGTCATCCTTGTGGACGCTTTTTACCACACTGCGGCGTGGGTTGGTTCAGCCCCGGCCGTGCGTGCAACAGACATTAAGGCAGCCGACCTCATCCTGGTAACCCATGCGCACCCCGACCATTTCAACGAAACCGAAGTGGCTGCCGTAGCGGATCGAACCGGCGCCACCGTCGTGGGCCCCGCCACGGTCGTTTCGCGCCTTCGCGGGAAAGTCGACGTTGGGAAACTGGTGGAGTTGGAGCCTTCCCTGGCGACCGGCGGCGAACGGGCAGCCGCGAAAACCCTGGTCTTGCCGGCGGCG
>CAIXUF010000709.1 GCA_903922535.1 Candidatus Hydrogenedentota bacterium | reverse complement strand
TGTGGTGGTCTACGTGCTTTATCTTGTGACAACCGTGTGGCCCTCGGATCTGGCAGTGTTTTACCCGCATCCGATCGCGCGTCCGGTGTGGCAGGTGGCCGGAGCGGCCTTGACACTGGCCGCAATCACCCTGTTCTGCCTGAACCAGGCCCGCCGCCGCCCGTATCTTGTCGTCGGATGGTTCTGGTATTTGGGAACACTGGTGCCTGTCATTGAACTGGTGCAGTTCGCCACCTTCTCCCACGCAGACCGCTACACGTACATCCCCCTCATCGGCATTTTCATCATGGGCGCCTGGGGTGCCGCCGATCTGGCCGCGGCGTGGAATGTGCCAAAGCGGGCCGTGGCCGCCGCTTCAGGCGCCGCGCTCGTTGCGCTGGCCGTCCGCGCGGGCGTCCAAGCCAGCTACTGGCGCGACGACGAGACGCTCTTCCGACATGCGATAGCCGTCGGGCAGGAGAGCGACATAGCCTTCAGCAACCTGGGAAAAGACACTGCCGAACGGGGGCGCTATGATGAGGCCGCGGCCTACTTGGCGAAGGCGTTGGTCATGGACCCGGGAAATGTTGTAACCCTCAACAACCTCGGCATGCTCGCCAAGAACCAGGGGCGCAATGATGAGGCCATGGCTTACCTGAAGAAGGCTGTCGACTTGAAGCCGGATTACGTCAAAGCCCTCTCCAACCTCGGCGTGCTCGCCATGAACCAGGGGCAGAATGATGAGGCCGAGACTTGTCTGAAGAGGGTGTTGGACCTGAATCCAGACCATGTTGACACCCTTTGCAACTTGGGCAAGCTTGTCATGGATCTGGGGCGCCTTGAAGACGCCAGGGCGTATCTGAAGAGGGCGTTTGATCTGGACCCAAAGAGTCTCTCTGCGCAAGTCAATCTTGGCGCGTGTCTACTGCTTCAGGGGCAGTATGAAGAAGGCCAACTCCATCTCCGGAAAGCACTGGAAATAGATCCGCAGTGCATCCCTGCCATGAATAACCTTGCCTTCGCACTTTCCAAATTGGGACGCCAAGAGGAGGCCAACGGCTATATCAAGAAGGCCGAGGAATTGGAGCAGGCCCGCGCGGTCAAGAAAGAATAGAGGTGACTGTCCGGCAGGCCATGATTGCGAAGCGCGGGTCTGCTTTATCCACGGTTTCCCCGCAGGATTATTGAGACAACGCCGGGACAAGTCGGCAGTTGAATATGGGGCGCCCATGTTCACAAAGCCCACCACAGTCAGGTATCATCAAGTCAACGGCTGGAACGGGGCTTTTCGAAAGGCATCCCACGAAAAGTTCTTCCTTGCCACAAGGAATATATCAACAACTACTGAGTTTCGACGGCACATTTGAAAGGAGGTAAACATGAAATCGGTCGCTGCATTTCTTTGTGCATTCGCAGTCAGTTCTTTGTTTGCGAGCCCTGAAACGTTGCCACCTGTAAAAGTCATTCAGCCGCAAGAGAAAACTGGCAATATCTCTTTTTCAGACGCGGAAAAAGCAAAGTTTATGCGTGGTGAAATTGTAATAAAAGAAGTCGCAAACCCAAGCGGGTGTACAAACGGGAAAACCTACGATGCACTTGGTCTTATAAGAGGCACGGTGGAGCAGGTCTTTGGCGTTTTGGCAGATTATGAGAAATACCCGCAATTCATGCCAAACGTTGAGGCGACGCGAATAGAAAGCTCCGAAGGCAACACTTCAGAGGTTGAATACAAACTGGGACTTCCAATGGGACAAGTTAAACGGTACAAGCTCAGTCTGACCGCTGCCAGGGAGGATGCTGAGGCCCATATCAATTGGCACAAGGTCTCGTGGCCTGAACTGAAAGATTCTGAGACCATTGTTGAAACGACAGGTTCTTGGCTTTTGAAGCCCTTCCCTGAGAAACCAGGCTACGTGCTCGCCTTATACCATGTCTACACAGACCCGGGCCACATCCCAACAGGCCTCGGTTGGATAGTCAACATATTGACAAAAGGCAGCATGCCCGATATTCTGAAGAACACCAACAAGAGGGTGGAAAGTATATATTACAAGTGACTTGGCCGGTTCCGAAGCCAAGAGATCTTCTTTTGATGCCTAGAGCGCGTCGCTTTACAGTCGGACCGGTGTTTACAGTCTGACAACGGTGACAACGTACCGCAGGAAACGGATACGCATCAGCACGGAGAACGCGAAGGAGACTTGAGTTATGCGCACAAGATGGTCGTTTGTTCTTTTCATTCTTCTTACGGCCTGCCATCTCCCATCCGCTTACGCCGTCTCGCCCACGTCCGATGAAATGACCGAAGCCCAACGCTGGGATGCGGGTGCCTTGGCGGGCACTTCGACTGCCAAGCCTGTGTTCTCGTTCATGTGCGACGGCAAACCCGTTGGCGAACTGCTCGCGACCTGCGAGTTCAAGCAGGGGGAGCGCAAGCTCGACGACCAGCGGGCGCAGCGTACCCTCACGTGGACGGACTCGAAGACGGGGCTCGAAGTGCGTTGTGTGTCGGTCGGGTATGCCGACTTCCCGGTCGTTGAATGGACAGTTTATCTGCGCAATGCCGGCACGGCAGACACGCCGCTCATCGAGAACCTCCAAGCCTTGGATGCCCGGTGGGAGCGGCCCCAAGGCGGGGGCGACAATGGCGAATTCGTATTGCGGGGCATCAAGGGCGACTACTGCGTGCCGGACAGCTACGAACCGTATGAAATCACGTTGGGCCCGAATGCCACGCAGAAGTTCGCGCCCGAGGGCGGACGCCCCACGAACAAGGCGTTTCCCTGCTACAATCTCGCTATGCCCGGTGGCGGCGTAATACTGGCCGTCGGTTGGCCCGGGCAATGGGCGACAAGCTTCACACGCGATGGCGAAAAGGGCATTCAAATCGTCGCGGGACAGGAGTTGACGCACCTGCGGCTGAAGCCCGGCGAGGAGATTCGCACACCGCTGATGGCGCTGCTGTTTTGGAAAGGTGCGGAGCCGGCGCGGGCGCAGAATCTCTGGCGGAGATGGATGCTGGCGCACAACGTGCCCAAGCCCGGCGGAAAGCCCATGCCGCCCATACTCATCATGTGCACCACGGATTTCTACCCGGGCCTGCGCAGCAACGCGGCCGATGAGATAAAATATGCGGAGGCCTACGTCAACGCCGGTGTGAAGCTCGACTATTGGTTCATTGACGCCGGCTGGTACCCCTGCGACGGTCCGGGTTGGCCGAGAGTCGGCACCTGGGAGCTTGACCCCGGCCGTTACCCGAAAGGCATGAAGGGAGTCTCCGGCTACCTCCATGCGAATGGCGTGGGATTCAGCGTGTGGTTCGAGCCCGAGCGCGTTTCGCCCGGCACCTGGCTGGCGGACACGCATCCCGAATGGCTTTTCAGCGGAAAAAAGACCGGCGCGGACACCAGCCTGCTTAACCTCGGCAACGCGGCGGCCCGTCAATGGCTCACCGACCATATCGACCGAATGCTGGCGGAACAGGGAATTGACCTCTATCGGCAGGATTTCAACATGGACCCGTTGGCGTTCTGGCGCAACGGTGACGAACCTGACCGGCAGGGCATAAGCGAAAACATGCATGTGCAGGGTTACCTGGCCTATTGGGATGAATTGATCCGGCGCCATCCCGGCATGCCGATTGACAGTTGCGCCAGCGGCGGTCGCCGCAATGACCTCGAGACGCTTCGCCGCGGCCTGCCGTTGCTCCGCAGCGATTATCTTGGCGAACCCAAGTACACGCAGCAATGCCAGACCTACGGTTTGGCCCAGTGGGTTCCGTACTTTGGAAGCGGCGCGCCCGACAGGGATGACTACACCGCCCGGAGTGTCTGGTGTCCACGCTTCGCCCTCGCCCGCTCCGCGCCGAGGCAGGAGGGACTGGACTGGACGGACTATCTTCGCATGGTCAAGGAGTGGCGCACTGCGAGCGACTACCTGCTTGGCGACTTCTATCCGCTGACGCCCTACAGCCTGGAAGACACGGTGTGGATGGCATGGCAGTTTGACTGTCCCGAACGCGGCGAAGGCATGGTGCAGGCGTTTCGCAGATCGAACAGCACGGATGAATCCATCTGTGTAAAGCTCCATGGCATGGAGGCCGGTGCCCTCTACAACCTGACGAATCTCGATGCCGTCTCCATGACGGAAATGACCGGCAAAGAACTCATCGGTCAGGGCATCTCAATCGTCTTGCATGACAAACCCGGGTCAGCCGTGCTCATTTACCGAAAGAAGCCATGACCGAATCGCGCCAGGCAGTATGTTTCACCAAAGGCCAACGGTTGGGTGGATGGACTGGCTCTAAATGTGCAGGTATCGACTGAATTGCACGGAGTTTATGCGCGGGTTGAGTTCCTTGACCCTACGGGTTCAGAATAACGATCGAGAGTCGGTTTCAGATTCATGCTCATAGACCTGATTGCACATAGTTTAAACATGGATTGGGTTCCTTTTACCCGACGCGGTTCCGTGGGTGCGGGCTTCCGGCCGTTCCCGTTGATTTGCGTGTTCGTCCTTTTCGGATTACGCATACTGCGGGAGATGCGTGCCCGGATACTTGCGGAGATCGCTGCGTCGTGGAGGAAGAAGTGAAGAATGAAACATAGCGTTGAAGACCTGTGGTTCTTCAAAGTGCGCTTTTGCAGCGAGAGGAAAAGAACAGAGGTTTTCTGTAGGTATTGGAGGGATGTCTGATGCAGAGCCGCAGGGAATTCCTGAACGTCGTGGCGAAAGGGACTGGGACCGTTTGTGTGGCGGGACTTGCTCTAGGCGGAGCGGGCGCCGCCGGGTCGGAGACGACAGGTGGCGCGCCGGGTCTGAGTGAGTTGCTCGCGGTGCTTGAGAAGGCTGGAAAACCGGCCCAAATGGTAGAGCACCCCGATGGAACGCGCGTGCTGTTGCTTCCCCACGGCGGGCGCGTTCTCGGCGTGTTCGCCCCGGGGAGCGAGGAGAATTTCTTCTGGACGCATCCGGCGCTCCGTTCGCTGGAGTCGGCGCGTGCGTTCTACGACGGAAAGGATTGGCAGAATTCCGGTGGTGAGCGCACGTGGCTCGCGCCCGAGGTGGACATTTTTCTTCCCGAGTATCCCGAAACGAAAACCTATTTCCAGCCGCGTCAACTGGATCCCGGCAACTATGAAGTTGTGCCGTCGAAGAACGGCGTGGAGTTGGTGAACAAGTTGACGCTGCATTTGATGCGTTCCGGGAAAGACGTTTCTTTGGAGATGACGAAGTCGGTTGGTCTGGCGCCCAACCCCTTGCGGTACGAAAAGAACTTTGACATGGGCGCGCTTTCGTACGCAGGCTACACGTCCCACACGACGCTGGAGATGAAGGACGATCCGGCCCGGGACAAACCGCCCGTGGGCTCATGGAACCTTGTTGCAATGCCGCATGGCGGCGAATTGTTTGTCCCGACATTTTTCCGGACGACGCCGAAGATCTATTTTGGCGATATTCCGGCGGAAAACCTCAGCGTGAACGACCGGCTGGTCCGATACAAGATGTGTGCGCAGGGCGAGCAGAAGATAGGTGTCCGCGCGGTGGCCTCCACGGGCCGCGCAGGCTATCTCTACGGATCAGGTCCAAAGTGCGCTTTGATCGTGCGCAATTACCCGGTAAATCCCTCCGGAGAATATGTTGACGTGCCGTGGAAGGAACTCGAAGACCTGGGATATTCGACACAGGCCTGCAACGTCAACAGCACGCTCGGCGCGTTCAGCGAACTGGAGCACCACATCCCGGCCGTTGGCGGAAACACAGGCCGCATGCGCAGTGATGACGCCTCGCAGCTCTGGGCCTTTCGTGGACCCGAAGAAGCAGTAAGGGCAGCGGCACGGTGTCTGCTGTCACCGGAGGTGTGAAAACTCTTGTCTGCTGACCTGCGATGCGTTGGGCGAAAGCGGGTTGCCGTTCATGGAGATTGGCTCACGCAACTGACGAGGGAAACGCTATGAATTTCGGAGGCATATCAACTCCTCTTGCGGCAATGCTGACTCTGCTAACCATCACATCAGGCTCCGCCATGGCCGCCCCTGCCCCCGGCGAAGAGCCCGCCGCCAGCGGAAACTGGACCCTGGACCATTTTGGATCGCCCAAGGCTGTGTTCCCGTTTTCGTTCAGCTACAACGGCAAGCCGTCCGGTGAACTACTGCCGCAGTGGGAGTTAAAATCGGACAGCACGAAGCTGGATGAGGCAAGGACAGAGCGCACGCTGACATGGTGCGATCCCCAGTCACGGCTCACGGTTCGTTGTGTGGTCGTCGAGTATCACGATTATCCGGCGGTGGAGTGGACGCTCTATTTCAAGAACGCAGGCGGCGAAGCGACGCCTGCCCTTAAGGACATCCAGGCACTGGATGCACGGTTTGAAAGGGAGGCAGACGGTGAATTCGTGCTCCGCGGCACCAAGGGCGATTGGTGTACCCCCGACAGTTTCGAGCCCTTCGAGAGGAAACTTGAACCGGGTACAACCCAGCGATTCGCGCCGTACGGCGGGCGGCCCACCAACGCGGCGTTTCCATATTACAATCTGCAATCGCCCGGCGGCGGTATTCTGCTCGCCATCGGCTGGCCCGGGCAGTGGGCCAGCGCCTTTGTGCGCGACCAGGAGCGCGGGCTGAACATCACGGCCGGACAAGAGATTCTGAGCGCGTCGTTGAAGCCCGGCGAGGAAATTCGATCGCCGCTGATCGCGATGGTTTTTTGGCGGGGTGCGGACGTGGTGACCGCGCAAAACCTCTGGCGGCGCTGGATGGTGGCGCACAATCTCCCGCGCACAGCAGACGGCAAACTGCCGCCGACGCAGGTCGTGGCGTGCAGTTCCCATCAGTTCAGGGAAATGACGCAGGCCAATGAGGCGAACCAGAAACTGTTTGTGGACCGGTATCTGGAAGAGGGATTGAAGCTGGATTACTGGTGGATGGACGCCGGCTGGTATCCGTGCAACGGCGAATGGGTGAACACCGGCACCTGGGAGCCGGACCGTGCGCGTTTTCCGAACGGACTCCGCGCCGTCAGCGACCACGCCCATGAAAAGGGGGTAAAGATCATTGTCTGGTTTGAACCGGAGCGAGTGGGGGGGCCGGACTCCTGGCTGGCGAAGAACCATCCCGAATGGTTGCTCTCGAAAAAGGCGCAGACGCCTGAGGCGCCGAAGGGCGGGAACTTTGGCAGCGGCCCGGGCAGCCTGTTAAACCTTGGCGACAAGGATGCCCGCACCTGGTTGATTGACCATGTGGATCGGACTCTGCAGGAACAGGGGATTGACCTGTACCGCCAGGACTTCAACATGGATCCGCTTCCGTTCTGGCGCGGCGCGGACGCGGCCGACAGGCAGGGCATGACGGAGAACCTTTACGTCCAGGGCTATCTTGCCTACTGGGACGCGCTCCGGCAGCGCCATCCCAATTTACGGATTGACTCGTGCGCTTCCGGCGGCCGCCGCGACGATTTGGAGACCATGCGCCGCGCGACGCCGTTGATCCGCAGCGACCATCTCTTCGAGCCCACCAGCCAGCAGAATCATCACTTCTGCTTTGCGTCATGGATACCCTATCACGGAGCGGGTTATGTGGTGGGCCAGTCAGCGATCGGGTTTAAGGTGGGAAATGACATCGATCCATACGGGTTCCGTTCCAACATGTCGCCCAGCCTCACTCTCTGCTACGACATGCGGCGGACGGACTTGGATTACCGGCTGGCCGAACGTCTGTTCACGCAAATCAAGACGATTCAGCCGAACTACCTGGGCGATTTCTATCCGTTGAGCCCCTATAGTCTCAGTAACGATGCCTGGCTGGCCTGGCAGTATGACCGGCCCGAAAGCGCTTCCGGCGTGGTGCAGGCATTCCGCCGACCAGAGAACGGCGAGGCGCAGAAGACCTTTAAACTGCACGGCCTCGACCCGGAGGCGAAGTATGAACTGGAGAACCTCGACGGCAGCAAGGAAACCCGCATCGGCCGTGTATTGATGGACGAAGGCCTCGCCGTAACCCTGACCGGGAAGCCGGCGGCGCCGGTGATCACGTACAAGCGGCTGTAGGCTCCCGCAACAAGACGACAGGACAACCTGACACCCCAAACGATCGTTCAAGAAAGGAAAGTCCATGAAAATCGTCCGAATTGAGACAATCTGGTTTCAGGCAGTGCCCGAAGCCGAATGGCAGAAGCAGAATCCACAGTCCCGGCAGGCCCTGCCAAACAATCTATGGGTGCAGATTCACACCGATGACGGGCTGATCGGCCTCGGTGAGACCTATTATCTCCCGCGCGCGGTGGCTTCCATCATCCATGATGTGTTTGCGCCGCTGCTCATTGGGCGCGATCCGCTCGACATCGAGAACCACTGGAACAACATGTTCTCGCTTGTGAATTTCTGCGGTTTTGCCGGGTCGGAAATGCGCGCGATTTCGGCCTTGGACATCGCGCTGTGGGACATTGTCGGCCAGTATCTGGGACAACCGATTTACAACGTGCTTGGGGGGCGCAACCGCGACCGCATTCCCATCTACAACACCTGCGTGAGTTCCGGCAGGTACGATGATATCGTTGCGTGCTGTGACGGCCGCGCAGGCGAAGTTGCCGCCAGTCTGTTGGAGCAGGGCATAAAGGCTATGAAGATCTGGCCGTTCGACCAATTCGGCCCAACACTTTCTGGTCCGACCAAACTGGGCGAGCCCTACGTGGTCTGGGGCGCAAAGACGGCGGCGGGCATCCTTGGCCACTCGATCGGAAACGAGGAACTGAAGCAGGGCGTGGCGGTTGTCGAAAGCATTCGCCAAACGGTTGGCGACAAGATGGCCATCGCCATCGAGGGCCACGCGCGCTGGGATCTGCCGACCGCGACCCGCATTGCACGGGCGCTTAAGCCCTATGACATTCTGTGGCTGGAGGAAATCATGCCGCCGGACAACGTGGACGCGTACGTGCGCCTCAAGTCCGCGACGAAGATCCCGATCTGCCAGAGTGAGCGCGTGTTCACGCGATACAACTACCGGCCATGGCTGGAGAAGGGCGCCCTGGACATAGTCATGCCGGACTTGTCCTGGGGCGGCGGCATCACGGAGGGCCGGAAGCTTTGCAGCATGGCGGACACGTATTTCCTTCCCGTGACATCGCACGACACCATAGGGCCGGTGGCGGTCTGGGCGGCGGCGCATTTGATGCTGCACATTCCCAACGCGCTGATTATGGAAACCGTTCGCGGCTACCTGGACGGCTGGTACAACGACGTGGTGACGGACCGCATCCCGATCTCCGACGGGCAACTGTCACTCCCTGGCCGGCCCGGCCTGGGCACACGCCTGCACGATGATTTCAAGTCACGCCCCAACGCCCGTGTCGAAATCACCACAGAAGAAGACCTGCTTAAATGGTGAACCCCACGCGAACTTTCGACGTTCTTTTCTCGGGTGATTTCCTGAATGCCGAAGGGAAGGTCGCCTCCGGGTACTATGGCGAAGATTTGCTGGATGCGGTGCCGCAGGTGCGGCGTGGATTCATCATGGAACAATCGCCTGCGACGTTGGGCACCGCCTACAATGAGCAGCTTTACCGGATGCAGTTGGAACCGCGGCATGTGGCGGCTGCGGACGGTATCGTGATCATTCGTCCCTACGTGCGGCGTTCCGCATTCGCCAACGGAGCGGAGCGGCTGGTTGTGATCGGACGCGCCGGCGTCGGCACGGACAAGATCGATCTCGCCGCATGCACAGAAAATGACGTGGCCGTCTTCAACGCGCCGGAGTCACTGACACATTCCACGGCTTCGGCAACGCTGCTGCTCCTGTTGGCGGCGGCGAAGCGGCTTCCAGGGCAGGAACGGATGGCCCGCTCCGGCGACTGGCGGGATCAGGCCAGCGTCATTGGCGACGACCTGATGGACAAGACACTCGGCATTGTCGGACTGGGCAGAATCTCCTGGGAGCTAATCCGGCTGCTCGAACCTTTCCGGATGCGTGTGCTGGCCTTCTCGAAGCATTGCCCGCCCGCGGAGGCCGCAGCACGCGGTGTGACACTTGTGGACCTGGAAACCTTGCTGCGCGAATCCGACTACGTAAGTCTTCACTGCGCCCTTAACGATTCCACGCGGGGCTTCTTCGGCGAACGGGAATTCAGTCTGATGAAACATACCGCCTGTTTCATCAACACCGGCCGAGGCGAATTGGTGAGACAGGACGCATTGGTTCACGCCTTGGAGACGGGGCGAATAGCCGGCGCGGGGCTCGATGTCTTTGCGGATGAACCGTTAGCCGCGAATGATCCGCTAACCCGGCTGGACAATGTGGTGCTCACGCCCCACTGGCTGCCCACGACCCACCGCGCCGTGCGCCTCGTGGGCGAGGCGATGGCCCGCGGAATCATCCGCGCCGCACATGGAGAAGTGCCGGAAAACGTGGTCAACCCAAAAGTGCTCGAACGCCCCGGATTTCACGCCAAACTCGCGCGATTCAGCCAAGCCGCCGAACCGGAGAGTAAGGGACAATGATGGCGAATGTGAGAACGCCTGGCGGTTGGTTTTCAGCGCCGACAGCAATGGTTGCCGGTTGCATCGTTGCCTTGCTGACGACGGGTTGCATCAGTGCACGCGAAAGCGCCGGACACACGCCAGGGGTGACAAAGGCGGACTTCTATGTCAGCCCCCACGGCCAAGACAGCAATCCCGGCAGCGCCGCCGCGCCGTTTGCAACCCTGGCGCGGGCGCGTGATGCGGTTCGTCAACGTGTCGCGGCGGGTTTGAAGAAGGACATCCTGGTGTTGATTCATGGCGGAACCTACTCGCAACGCGAAACACTTGCCTTCGGCCCCGAAGATTCCGGCACCACCGAATACTCCATCACCTACGACGCGTATCCGGGGGAGCGCGTGGAACTGAGCGGCGGGCGCGCAATCTCCGGATGGAAGAGGGGGGTGGGGGATATATGGACGGCTGAGGTGCCTGAGGCCAAAGCGGGCCAGTGGCGCTTCCGGCAACTGTTCGTCAACGGCCGGCGTGCGATCCGCGCCCGGACGCCCAATGCGGACGACCAGAAACCGTGGTGGACTATCAGAAACAGCACGATGACAGAGGCCGAAGATCAACCCTACACCGTGACCGTGGACGGGCCGATCAGAACCTACAGCCATCCCGATGATGTCGAGTTGGTCTGCATTTACAACAACGAGGGCGGACGCAAGCGGCTTGAATCCGTGAATGCCCCCGAGCACACACTGGTGGTTGCCCCGCCGCACAAGTTCAACTCGAAGGTGTTTGGAAATGACTGGTATTTGAGCGAGCCGACGGCGGGCAAGGCCTGTTATCTTGAGAATGCTTTGGAAATGCTGGACCAACCGGGGGAATGGTATCTGGACCGGCGAACGGGAATCCTTTCCTACTGGCCCCGCCCCGGGGAGGATATGACGCGCGCCGAAGCGATCGCGCCTGTCGCGCAGAACACGCTCCTGAAAGTGACGGGGACGCCAGAAAGGCCCGTGATCAACTTGACATTCAGGGGCATCCATGTCGCACACGTGGACTGGCTGCTGCCGGCTTGGGGATATAACGGACTGTTTAGTTGCAATGTCGCCACGGGCAGTAAGGAAAGGCCGGGACATCGCTTTATAGAGGCAGCGGTCGAGTTCGAGCACGCACGTTCGTGCCACTTTATTGACGGCGGCATCGCCCACGTGGGCGGGATGGCGCTATGCCTGCGGGACGGGACGGCATTCAACAGGATTGAGGGAAATGAAATCTGGGACGTGGGCGGCGGCGGAATCGGCGCCGGCGGCTGCAATGTGGCTGGCGGCTACGTCTTTGGGTCTCCTCCTCCCCGACCCGGCGAATACGAGGGATATCGGATTGCCAACAATTACATTCACCACTGCGGCACCGAGTATTACGGCGGCACTGGAATCTGCCTCTACCTGGCCCAGGACTCGAGTGTCAGCCATAACCTGGTCCATGACACGGCCTACAGCGGAATCATAGTGGCCGGCAGTCAGGACCCCAAGGTCCCATTCGCGAAGAACAACGCCGTTGAGTTCAATCATATTTACAACTGCATGAAAACCACGGTGGACGGTGCGGGGTTGTATGTCACGTTTGCATACTACGGTGAGGGCACAAGCGTGCGCGGCAACCTCATCCATGACACGCAATGGAACGCGTTTGGACGGGGAGAGGTGGCCAGCGGGATACTCGACACCATTCCCTGCCACGGTCTCTATCTGGATGGCAACAATACGGGATGCCGGTACACGGACAACGTCGTTTACCGAAACGCGGGCGGCCCGCTCTTGTTCAATTCGCACGTCAGCCGGAATCAATGGGTGGACAACCTCTTTCAAAAGGACGGCACGCCGCCGCGTGAATTCATCGAGGCAATGCAGGCATGGACCGGGTTGGAACCTGCCTTCCAGCGATCTATTCTTAAGACGTCGCCGATTTCTTGCGACTACTATTCATTGACCGAGCCGGCCCGCGCGGATCTGTGGGCTGCCCATCAATTGGACCTGCCTGGACAGGGACGGGGCATGGTGCAGATCGTGCGGCGGAAGAGCGGAGAGCCCGAGACGCTTCTTCTCAAACTGAGCGGCGTGGACAAGTCGGCCCGGTACCAATTGAGGGCGTATGCCGGCACCCTGGCCCCGGCGGGCCCGCGCTTCTACGAAGGCACTTTCTTTGGGACTTGTGACGCAAATCTGTTCACGACGTATTTGACCGCCCTGGGTGACCTGCCAATCCTGTCGGACGTGACACCCGTTTCGCTGGAAACCGCTCCCGAGGTTGGCGGCCGGGAACTCGTCGAACGCGGGCTATCCTTCACACTGGGAACCCAGCCGGGCGTGTTTTGGATTGCCTACCAGCGGGAAAGTTGAAAGGAACGCGGAGAACCACCGTTAGGCAAGACGATTCCCTGCGGCGTCTACGACGCGGGCCGGGGCGCCGGACGCGTGAGCGTGGGTTGCGACCACGACACGGCGGGTTTCGCGGTGGAAAGCATTCGTCGCCGGTGGAAGCGGATGGGGCTGCCGCTCTATCCCCGCGCGGACGTCCCGCTTATTTGTGCGGACGGCGGACGAAGCAACGGTATCGGGTCCGGGTTATGGAAAGTGGAGCTTCAGTGCCTGGCGGGAGAAACCGGTCTGCGCATCACCGTCGGTCATTTTCCTCCGGGCACGAGCAAATGGAACAAGAGTGGGCACCGATTGTTCTCGCACGATCATTTGACGCGTCCGGCAACCGTGGCCCAATGAGCGACCCTGTCACGGTAACGGAAGGCGCGGAAACGCCACGAACGCCTATCCCATAACTCGCATACTTCCCGGCATTCTCATGCTTCCCATCCCCCTCATTTGTCCAACGGACGATACTTCACCCCCATCTTGTCCAGCCGTTCCACATGCTTCTTCAAGCGCTCTGAAAAGTCCTTGAAATCCCGCTTGTCCTGCGGCGTCCAGGCCACCTCGGCCAGTGCGCAGGAACGCGGAAAGGCCATGTACTCCATGTGTTCGGGGGTGGGGATGTATTCGGACCACAATTGGCCCTGCGTGCCCATGATGTGCGACAGTCCCGCCGCGTCCAGTTTTCCCGGGACTGGATCGAAACTGTACACCTTGCTCAGCGGCAGGTTGCCGCCGATGGCCAACGGTTCCTCCTTGGGCTTGCCCTGGTAATAATCCAAGTAGGTGAACGAGGTCGGCGCCATGACGACGTCGTTGCCCAACTCCGCCGCCTCGATGCCCTTGTCCACGCTGCGCCACGCCATCACCGTGGCATCCTTGCCCAGACCGCCCTCCAGAATCTCGTCCCAGCCGATAAGTTTGCGGCCCTTGCTCTTGAGGAAATCATTCATCCGCGCAATGAAATAACTCTGCATCTTCGCCTCGTCCGTGATGCCCAGTTCCTTCATCCGCTTCTGCACCGCCTCGCTCGACTTCCACTGATCCTTCACCGCCTCGTCTCCGCCGATGTGGATATAAGTGCCGGGGAAAATGTCCACCACCTCGGCCA
>CAIXUF010000708.1 GCA_903922535.1 Candidatus Hydrogenedentota bacterium | reverse complement strand
GCGTCCGGTGCAGCAACAGGTATTGGTGTCATTCGCGCATGTCGTTGCCATAATGCTTTGCTCCTGTGGCGGCATTATACGATCCCCGTCGGGAGTGAAGCGAAGCAATGACGTTGGAGATGTGCGGTTCTACCGTTTGGCCAGCTCTAGATGGCAGGGCTGCACCTCGACGAAATTGAAGGCCGTCGCTTGTCCTTCCGGACCACCCGGCGTGCTCGCATCTTTCCAGTCCTGAATGCTGAGCACCGCTTCGGGCGCGGTGGCCTTGAACACCAGCCGGTGGAAACTGAAATGGGCGGGATGGTTGCGGGTATACGGTTCCACCTCATGGGAGTAGCAGCTTGGATAGACACATTGGAAATCCATGCCGGGAAGGATCTCCACCCCGTCAACGGCGATGGTCAGGCACGTCGGTTCCTTTTGGTCCATGGTGTCCAGATTGGCCGAGAGAAGTTTCACCGAATACACCCTGCCCGCTTCCAGCGCCTTGATGGTCTGCGTCACGCGGTTCGGCGCCTTGGCCGAACGTTTCATGCAACAGTACTGGTCGCCGGTCTTCGTCATGGGGTAGCGTCCCTGCAGCCAGCTAAACTTGTCCATCTTTCCGGCAGTGATAGCGCCGTCCACCGCGGGCTGTGCGGTCCACTGGTCCAAACCCTCCGCAAAGTCCGGATTGGCGAGGTGGGGGAGAAGGTACGGGTCCGCATTCATGCGGTCCGTCTTTCCCTCGATGCAGTAATGGCGGATCAGTTGATGCGCGTATTGCAAAGACTCTTCATCAGCGTATGCCGCCATGTATTCCATCAGCCCGTACAGTCCCTTGAATGCCGGGTCCGTGGCCAGCATGTGGAACTGCATGTCCAGGAAAACCTGATAGTCCACGCCCGGATTACTGTTCAGCGATTCAGGGGGCGCGGACAGGTATCCGAGGCAGACCACCGTCTGCTTTTCCACGCCCGGCAGCTTCTTTTTCCATTCACGCATCCGTTCTGCGACGCGCTGCTGCATCCAGCGCTGGGCGATCTCTTCCGTGGGCTCCTCGGTCAGGTAGGTCTCCCACACGAAGCGCTGGTTCCGCTTCATCAGCTTCTTCGCAAAGGCACGCTCATGCTTCACCCGGTACAAATCGCCGCACCACGCGTAGAAGGTCTTGTCCTTGAAGTCCGGGCGGCCGAGCAACCCCTCCACCGCGGCGGTCCATGCCGCGTAATGCCCCTTCCTCGCGCCGATGAATTCGTCCACAATCAGGCCCGAATAGCCCGGCTGTGTGACCACGGGGTTCTTCGTCCACACCGCCAGCACGTCTTCGCCCTTGGGCGGTTCCTTGTCGGCAAGGCCCGGCAGCGAAGAGTTGGCGATCCAGCGTCCGCCCGCCTTGGCCCATTCCGGGAAATCCGACGGGGCAGTGGCGCTGGTGGTCACCAGCACGTTCACGTTGGGGAACACGTGCTGCGCCATGTACTCCTTGGTGTACGGGCCGTAGGCGGTGATGTGGGAGGAACTCGGGTAATAGCAGAACATCAGTTCCGGCACGGTCCGCACAGTCAACCGCAGCCCGCCGGGGATACGGACGCGCTGCTTCCCCTTGGGCATGAAGACCATTTGTTCACACTTCTCGTTGTCCGCACCGGAAGAACAGAGAAGCACCCAGCCGTCCCGCGGATTGGTGAAAGAGACGCTTCGCTCGTTTGCTTCCGTTTGTTGTACCGAGAGCAGTTCGCTCACGAAGTTGTTAAGCACGCGGGGAGTAGGTTGTGTGCCCGCATCGCCCGCAACTGCCTGCGTGGTGGGAACGGCCAGCACCAACAGGATGAACAGGATCGGAACCGCACATTTTCTCATCACAGACAGCTCCATGGTTGCGGCAAGTTGTCCACAACGGACATCTTACACCAACCTGTTGCAGTGGCGGGCATCTTGCCGCGTTTTCTTCCCGCTCGGTTCTCAAGGCCCTGCCGCGTTTGCAACTCGTCTGATGTGCGTATATTATTCCATCACGTCGGACGAAGGCCGCATGGTGCGGTTTCCGGCGAAGACACGAGATTGACGATGCCATTCATTTCGATGTTCTACGGAATCATCGTCGCCATTTTTATGGAGACGACAAACAGCACCATGCCCCGCACGTCCATGTGCGCTACCAGGGTGAAAAGGCATCCATCTCTATCGCGGACGGTTCTGTTCTTGCGGGCAATCTGCCGCAGAAGCAACTCCGGATGGTTCAGGTGTGGATTGACATTCACAGGGACGAATTGATGGCCGATTGGGAACTCGCGGCGGCGGGCGAGGAACCTTTCCGAATCGCACCGCTGCAATAGTGCAAAGGAGCCGTTCATGGCGTTGCTGGATGTCATTCAGGTCGAGCCGAGGAACGACGGCACACTTGCGCTGGTTTTCGAGAACCAGGAGAAGCGGGTCTTCGACATGAAGCCTTACCTGTCCCGGAGGCCCTTCGTGAAACTCCAGGAACCGGCGCTCTTCATGCAGGCGAGAGTGGCGCTCGGTACGGTTGTCTGGCCCGACAATATCGACATTGCTCCTGAGACGCTCTGGGAAGAGTCGCAGCCCCTCTGAAACGAAACAGCAGTCGGTTCCTGGAAAACAGGGAATGAGATGGGAACGCCCTTGTTGAGGGGATTGTATTTTTGGGAACCCGCTTGAATTCCTCCTTGATTTGCCGCTGTTTCGCTTGCATCTACAATCATTTTGCCTGGAGCGCCTCAAATCGGCAGAATAGGCGACGACTTTCTATCAACGGCGCGTCTTGCCGGCGCCACAAATGGAGACCATTATGAACGACCTGAGCAAGCACGCGCCCACCCGGCGTGAATTCCTGTCGCGGAGCGCCGCGGCGGCCTTTGGCTTTTCAATCGTGCCCCGCCATGTGCTGGGCGGGCTGGCGTTTACCGCGCCGAGCGATGAAATCAACCGTGCCGTGATCGGCGTGGGCGGCATGGGCCGGGGCCACCTGGGCTACACCGGCGCGCGCACCGTCGCGGTCTGCGACGTGGACAAGGGACACCTCCAGTCGGCGCTGGACTCGCTGGACAAGGGCGTGAAGGGTTTCGGCGATTTCCGCGAGGTGCTGGCGCTGCCGGAGGTGGACGTGGTGCACATCGCCACGCCGCCGCACTGGCACGGCCTCATCTCCATCGCCGCCGCCGAGGCGGGCAAGGACATCTGGTGCGAGAAGCCCATGACGCGCACCATCGGCGAGGGGAAGCGCGTGGTCGAGGCGGTGCAGAAGCACGGCCGCATCTTCCGCATCAACACCTGGTTCCGGTTCAAGGACAATTTCTACGGCTTCGGCTCGACGGTGAAGCCGATCAAGCAGATTGTGGACAGCGGAGAAATGGGCTGGCCGTTGAAGGTCACCGTGGGCATCGGCACGGGCTTTGACTTCAAATTCTACTGGAGCGGCAAGACGGACCTGACGCCGCAGCCGATTCCGCCCGAACTGGACTACAACTTCTGGCTCGGCCCCGCGCCGG
>CAIXUF010000707.1 GCA_903922535.1 Candidatus Hydrogenedentota bacterium | reverse complement strand
GCCATGGACTTTATGGAATGTATGGACCGTATGTATGGACTTGTTCCGGCGGTTGAATTCAGCCGCATGATCCGATCCATAGCGGTGGCTGTTGCTTGAGCGCCTGGCGACGGACGTCAGACGAAGGGGCCTGAGCCGTATCTTCCGGTCAGAAAGCCGGTGGCGGTGCGCCGTATTGCTCCATGAGGATGCGCCGCGCCTCGCCTGCGGCGTAAACCGATCCGGCTATCAGCATGGGTGTTTCACTATCCGCCAGCGCCATGCCCCGGGCGATGGCCATTTCCAGGGAAGGCGCGGTTTCGTGCGGCCGGTCGCCGGCGGCGTGTTCCAAGTCGGCAACCGCCATGCTTCGGCCGCCGAGGAAGGCGGTGAGTATCAAGGGATGTGCCATGGGGCCAAGCAGGTCCAGCATGGCGTGGGCGTCTTTGTCGGAGGCCACGGCGAAGACAAGGACCGCCCTGGGCAATGCGGCAGCCAGGGTTGCGGCACCGGCAGGGTTGTGGGCCACGTCAATCAGCACGGGCGGATCGTCCAGCACCCGTTCCAAACGGCAGGGCCAGTGCGTGTCGCGCAGCCCCTGGAGGACCGCATTTCCGTCCAGCCCCGCGAAGTGCGGGCGTATCCGTGCGGCCATAGCTGCGGCAACGGCGGCATTGGCGCACTGGTGCCGTCCGGCAAGCCCTATGCGCGCCGCTTTCAGACGCAGCCCGTCGGTTTCAAAATCCATGGACTGGTCCCACGGGTCGCCCCCGCAGGAGAAGTGGTAGTCCCTGCCCGCGATGAGCAGCGGCGTCCCGGCTTCGACGGCGCAGTCGCCAATGACCCGCAGCGCTTCGGCGGAGGTCTCGCCGACCACGCAGGGCACGCCCCGCTTGAGTATGCCCGCCTTCTCGTAGGCTATCCTGGCCAGTGTGCCGCCCAGATACTGCATGTGGTCGTAGTCAATGTTTGTGATGGCGCAGGCGAGGGGGGCATCGACAACGTTTGTCGCGTCGAACCTCCCCCCCATTCCCGTTTCCATGATTGCCGCGTCAACCTTTTGCTGTGCGAACCAGCGGAATGCCACGGCAGTGTTCACTTCGAAGAAGGTGGGTGTCTGGGACATGGCCGCGGCGGCGTTCTGGAAGAACTCGATGTTTTCGCGCAGGTCAGCTTCGGGGATGGGCAGGCCGTTTATCTGGAAACGTTCCGTGATGTCCATCAGGTGCGGACTGGTGAAGCGGCCCACGCGGCAGCCCGCGGCGCGCAACATGGCGTCCAGGAAGGCCGCGGTGCTGCCTTTGCCGTTGGTGCCCGCGATGTGCAGACAGGGACAGGCGTTCTGCGGCGCGCCGGCCGCATCCAGAAGTTGGCGGACGTTTTGCAGGCCCAGCTTTACGCCGTGCAGCATGAGGCTGGCCAGATAGTCCCGCCACGGACGTCCATCCGCCTGCACTTCGCGCTGCCAAATCATGACGGGCGGCCGGTGGGGGCGCCGGGGTGTTGCCTATGGGGCATGGCCTTGTTTAGAACTCCGCGGAATCCAGCGGCCCATCAATGTTGCCGGGGTAATACAGAATTCGCGCGCAATGGCCGCAGGAATGGAATTCCTTATTGGCCATGATTTCATTGACAATCTGCGGGCGCACGGTCATGTAGCAGCCGCCGCAGGCTTCGGCCTGCTTGTTGGTCTCGACCAGGGGCACGACGGCGGGGGTGCGCGCCTTTCTGACGCGCTCGTAGCGTGCCAGCAAGGAGGAATCGACCTGGGTGGCAAGGGGCGCGCGTTTGCTTTCCTGCACTTTGCGCTCCTTGACGGCGAACGCGAGTTCGGCGTCGATGCGGGTGCACTCCTCGTCAAGTTTGCGGATTTCGTCGGCAATCCGCTTCTTGTCCTCCTGAAGCTTCATCTGGGCGTGTTCAACGTCGTCCATGATTGACAGAATGCGCTCTTCCTTAAGCGAAATCTGCTTTTTCATGAGATCAATCTCGTGGAGCAGCGCCTTGTATTCCTCGTTCTTCTTGACGACCAGGAGCTGGCCCTCGAATTTTCGGATGTGCGTGTTCTTCTCGTCGATCTCACCCTCGCAGCCGCGCTGCTCCAGGCGGAGCTTCTTGACGCGATCCTCACTCTCCTTGAGTTCGGTCTCAAGGCGCTTGCGCTGTATG
>CAIXUF010000706.1 GCA_903922535.1 Candidatus Hydrogenedentota bacterium | reverse complement strand
GTGATCGACAGTCCGAAGAGAGAAATCGTCCACGCGGTGAAGTTCTTCGAAAAGGGCGACCGCCCACTGGAACTGATTCCGGCCCGCCAGTGGTACGTCAAGATCATTGACAAGAAAGAGGCGCTGCTCGGTCAGGGCCAGAAGATTCAGTGGCACCCGGAATTCATGCACAAACGCTACGAGCACTGGGTGGAGGGACTCAATTCGGACTGGTGCCTCAGCCGCCAGCGCTTCTTCGGCGTGCCCATTCCCGTTTGGTACAAGGTGGACGAGCACGGGCTGACGCACTTCGACCAGATGATCGTTCCGGCCGTGGACATGCTGCCCATCGACCCGCTCGACGACGTTCCGCCGGGATACACCGAGGACCAGCGTGACCAGCCCGGCGGCTTCACCGGCGACCCGGACGTGCTCGACACCTGGGCGACCAGTTCCCTGACGCCGCAGATTGCCAGCCGCTGGATCGAGGACAAGGCACGCCACCAGAAACTGTTCCCCATGGACATCCGTCCCCAGAGCCACGAAATCATCCGCACCTGGGCCTTCTACACCATCGTGAAGGCCTACCTGCACGAGAACGAAATTCCCTGGAAGAATGTGGTCATCAGCGGCTGGATTCTCGATCCGGACCGCAAGAAGATGTCCAAGAGCCAGGGCAACGTCATCACCCCGGAACCGCTCATCGACCAGTACGGCGCCGACAGCGTCCGGTACTGGGCCGCCCGCGCCCGGCTGGGTGTGGACACCGCCTACGACGAGCAGGTGTTCAAGGTCGGCAAGAAGCTTTGCATGAAACTTTTCAACGCCAGCAAATTCGCCATCGGCCGTTTCGCCGACATTGACGCGCGGGAGCTGGGGACCGAGAAAATAGTGACCGAGGTGGACCGGGCGGTGGTCGCCGAACTGCGGCCGCTGCTGGAACGGGCCACGTCCGCCTTTGACGAGTTTGACTACGCCCAGGCATTGGGCATGATCGAGGACTTCTTCTGGCGGGTCTTCTGCGACAACTACCTCGAAATCGCCAAGCAGCGCACCTATGAGGAAACACTGAGCGTCGAGCGCCTTTCTGCCTGTGCCACACTGCGCCTGTTGCACCGGTGCCTGGTGCGCCTGCTGGCGCCCTTCGTGCCCTATATCACCGAGGAAGTCTGGCAGTGGGCCTATGCAGGCGATGCCGGCATGCACAATTCCGTTCACGTCAGTCCCTGGCCCCTGGTGGGTGAATTGGCGTCAATCCCCGAGCCGAAGACGGCGGGTATCTGGGTCACGACCGTGGAGGTGGTTGACCTGCTGCGCAAAGCCAAGGCGGACGCCAACAAGAGCATGGCCGCACCCATTCGCACTGCGGACGTGACGGTGAAGGCAGAGGCCGTTCCGGCACTGGAATCCGCTTTGGACGACATCAAGCGGATGCTTCGCATCGACCAGGTCAACGTTATCCCCGCCGCCGGTGAGGTCATTTCATCCGTGCAGGTGGTTTTTGAAGAGGTCGTTGATCAAGCCTGATCGAAGGCTGCGCCAATTCGGGGCCGTTGCGGATACTCCTGCTCTGCAACGGCCCTTTTTTCGTAACGGTATCTGTTCCCCGGAGTCTTCTGCATGCTATAATCGCGCGCATTGGCGGGTCTTTGGGCCTGGACACAGGGAATTCCACGCAATGCAGGCAAGCACAAGGCGTTTTCCGGAATGGATCCGGAGGCAATGGCCGTCAGGCGAAGCGCACCAGGAGGTGAAAGCCCTTCTGGAAGGACTGAACCTGCACACCGTCTGCCAAAGCGCCCATTGCCCCAACCAGGGCGAGTGCTGGAGCCGGCGCACGGCAACCTTCCTTGTCTTGGGCAACGTGTGCACACGGCATTGCGCCTTCTGCGGCGTCCCGCACGGCGATCCGCTGCCCGTGGACGCGGGTGAGCCGGAAAACGTGGCCGAAGCCGTGGCGCGGCTTGGCATCAAGCATGTGGTGATCACTTCAGTCACCCGCGACGACCTTGACGATGGCGGTGCAGAGCACATGTCCCGCACCGTCACGGCAATCAGGCAAAAGAGCGGCGAAACAACGGTGGAGGTGCTGGTTCCGGACTTTTGCGGCGATCCGGCTGCGGTTGCGACAGTGCTCGCGTCGGGTCCTGAGGTCTTTGGGCACAACATTGAAACCGTGGAGCGCCTGCATCCGCAACTGCGGGACAGACGGTACAGTTATCGGCGTTCCCTGGACGTCTTGCAGGTTGCGCGTGGGCTGAGGCCGGACGGGTTTGTGAAATCGGCGTTCATGCTGGGATGCGGCGAATCAGAAGCCGACGTGCTGGGCACCTTAAGTGACCTTCGTTCCGCGGGATGCGACGCCGTGACCATGGGACAGTACTTGCGCCCCGGTCCCGGCAACGGCCCGGTTGCGGCGTTCGTGACGCCGGAACAGTTCAACGTCTATGAGCGGGCTGCCCGCGAAATGGGATTCCTGTTTGCTGTGGCCGGTCCTTTTGTGCGAAGTTCATACCGGTCGGGAGATCTGCTGGCGGCCGTGCCGGCAGGGAGGTGAGCGAAGCCATGGCGATGCACACAGTGCTGTTGCCCAGTCTTGGAGACGGCGAAGACGCCCTGAAAGGCGGCAAGGTGGTCTTCTGGCTGGTTGACGTTGGACAACCCGTCCGCGAGGGCGGGGATTTGCTTGAGATTGAGACCGACAAGGCGGCGTTTGTGGTGCCCTCCCCGGTGGGGGGCATACTGAGGGTGAGGCTTGTTCGGGAAGACGATGATGTCAGTGTGGGTGACCCGCTGGCCGAGATTGAAATCGGCTGACGGGGCACGGGCGGCGGAAAGGAGCAAACGATGAATATTGGCGTGGGCGTAATCGGCGCGGGTACCGTGGGCGGCGGTGTTATTGACATCCTTCTGGACAACACGGGTGTCATTGAGGACAAGACCGGGGCGCAGGTGACCCTCAAACACGTCGCGGAGTTGAAGGGCGAACTGCTCAAGGACTTCGTGCTGGACGGCGTGCGCGTAAGCGCGGATGCGGCCGACCTGATTGCCGACCCCGAGGTGAACGTTGTCTGCGAGCTGATTGGCGGCGTGGGCGCGGCGCGCAGGCTGATTCTCGAGGCGCTCAACGCCAAAAAGCACGTGGTCACGGCCAACAAGATGCTGCTGGCCATGCACGGCCCCGAACTCAATGAGACGGCC
>CAIXUF010000705.1 GCA_903922535.1 Candidatus Hydrogenedentota bacterium | reverse complement strand
GGGAATTACGCTCTACGGCGGTTTTCGGGGTTGGGAGTCTGCCCGTGAAAAGCGCAGCTGGATTACAAATCCCACCTTTATAGACGGGAGGGCGGGTCGACCTTGCATTGACGCTGACGATTTAAGCGGCGTTGTGGACGGATTCACACTGAAGAATGGGCAGTCATCGAACTACTATCAAGGTGGCGGGATGACTGGCGGAACGGCCGTCAATTGCGTGTTCTCCGGAAATTCGACGGCAGGTGGTGGGGGTGGATTGCGTGATGGAGGGGCTGTCAACTGCATGTTCTCCGGCAATTCGGCCTCAAGCGATGGGGGGGGGTTATGCAACGGAAGGGCAACTAACTGCGTGTTTACCGGGAATAGGGCTGGTTACTATGGCGGTGGGATATCCAATGGAACGGCTGTCAATTGCACATTCGCCGGAAACGAAGTGACAGACGGCAACGGCGGTGCAATGCGGACCGGCTCGGCTGTCAACTGTGTCTTCTTCGGAAATCCGCCCGATGACACGTATGAGTTAGACATTTCTTTTTCCTGTTTGCCTGTAGAAACGGCTGGTCTGGGCAACATAGTCGGTGATCCGGGTTTCGTGAACTTCTTGGCGCGCGACTACCGCTTGCGTGTTGATTCGCCCTGTCTCGATGCAGGGACTTCCACCGGAGCCCCCACGGATGATTTGCTGGGGCGCACGCGGCCGCGTGGCACCGGGATTGACATGGGCGCCTATGAATACTACCCCGGAGACGATGACCACGTCATGCTGCCGAGCCCTGTGCTTCGCGTAAAAGCGGCCTCCACGGCCTCAGCACAGGATGGACTGACGTGGGACACAGCCTATTCCACACTTCAGGCGGCGGCCGACCATGCGGGCCCGGGATCTGAAATATGGGTGGCTAGAGGAACGTACACGGCAACCGGTGCGGAACAGGTACTGCTATTGCAGTGGCCGGGCATTTCTGTCTACGGCGGCTTCATTGGAACGGAAACCGCCAGGAGTGAAAGGCAATTGGACTTTGCGCTCACGGTTATCAACGGCCAGCAGGCGCGTGGCTGTGTGAATGCAAACAGCGGAACCGTGGTGGATGGATTCTTGATTCGAGGTGGGAAAGCCAGTTCCGGTGGGGGCATGCGGGGCGGTATAGCGGCGAATTGTACAATCACCGGGAACTCGGCGGAGCGAAATGGCGGTGGAATATGCTATGGTTCTGCAACCAACTGTACGATTACCGGGAATTCGGCACGGGTAGAGGGGGGCGGAATATTTGCGGGCAATGCCACCAATTGCACGATCTCTGACAACTCTGCCGGGGCTGTCGGTGGCGGAATTTCTGAGGGAAATGCCACCACCTGTCTACTCGCTCGGAACTCCGCCGGCTGGTACGGCGGCGGAATGTCTAGTGGCAGCGCCACCAATTGCACGATTGTCGGAAACTTGGCAGCTGAGCATGGCGGTGGAGGAACGTATCGAGGAGCCGCTGTCAACTGCATCATTTTTGGAAACGCCGCGGGTGAGACTTATCAGACGGATGTTTCGTTTTCATGTGTGCAAAGAGAAATGGCGGGATTGGGAAATATCATTGGCGATCCGGGCTTTGTGAACTTTCCGGCGGGTGACTTGCGTCTGCGCGCCCACTCGCCCTGTCTGGATGTGGGAAACGCAAACGAAGCGCCGGCTGCGGATCTGTTGGGCCGTTTGCGTCCCCAAGGCCCGGGAGTGGATATGGGGGCCTTTGAATACTACGTGGGGGACGATGATCAAGTAGGTCCGTCACCGCCGGAGGCACTCCGCGTGAACGTTGCCTCCACCTCCACCGCCCCCGACGGATTGACTTGGGAAACGGCGTTCCCCACGTTGCAGACAGCCGCTGATCATGCGGGTTATGGCACGGAGATCTGGGTGGCTCAGGGTACTTACACGGTGGATGCCGGGAATCAGGTGATACTGTTGGGACCGGGGATGGCGATGTATGGCGGTTTTAGAGGAACGGAAGTCTCGCGGGAATTGCGCCATGCAGACGCAACGTGCACCATAATTGACGGGCAATACAAGCGTCGTTGTGTGACGGCCAATGAATCCGCAGCGGTGGATGGTTTCACGATGCAAAACGGGCATTCCGGGAGTGGGGGTGGAATCATTGGCGGCACGGTACGCAACTGTTTATTTATAGGCAACTGGGCCGAAAATGGCGGAGGGGCGTTCAATACCTTGGCGACCAGCTGCAGTTTCTCCCGGAACCTTTCATATGATGGAGGCGCAATGCAGGACGGCACAGCGAGCAATTGCCTCTTCACCAGGAATTGCGCTGGTGATGGTGATGGGGGCGGGATGCACCAAGGTACGGCAAGCAACTGCATCTTCATTGAAAACCAGGCGACAATGGGTGGTGGAATGGAAGGTGGCACGGCAACCAATTGCACCTTTGTCGCGAATCAGTCAGTTGGAAGTACCCTAGTCTGCGACGAGTATGGCTGTACGGTGGTGAACTATGACGTTGACGGCGGCGGTGCTCGTAATGAAACGCTTACCAACTGTATCCTATGTTACAACTATCCAAACGACGCATCGGACAACTCCGTTCTGTCCTACTCCTGCCTCTCCGTGGCCGCAACGGGCACGGGCAACATCGTGGCCGATCCCCTCTTTGTGGATGCGGCGGCGCATGACTATCGCCTATTGCCCGGCTCGCCCTGCATTGATATTGGAATCAGCAATGGTGCGCCTTCCACGGACATTCTCGGCGTTCTCCGTCCGCAGGGAGCGGGATACGACATGGGCGCGTATGAAGTCGCCGTATTGGTTGCCGTGCCTGAGTTGTCTGGTCTTGTCCGGATCGATGCGAAGAATTTGATTGTCGCTGCCCAGTTGAGCGTTGGCAAGGAGACCGAGCAATACCATTTCACCATTCCGACTGACCATGTGATCCGCCAGACGCCTCCTGCCGACACACAGGTCCCACAAAGAACGCTGGTGGATCTGGTGATTTCCAAAGGACCCGAACCGGTGCCGGATGTGGTAGGGCTGTCACAGGCCGCGGCTAGGGAAGTGCTAACGAACTCGTGGTATTCCTTGGGAACGATCACAGAGGAATACAACCTCACTGTACCGTCGGGCACACAGGTGCTTCCCGGTGCGGTGGTGGATCTGGTCGTGAGCCGCGGCGGGATCGCCGTGCCGAATGTGGCGGGGCAACCGCTGCAAAGCGCCTTGGCGGCGATCAAGGATGCGGCACTTGCTGCCGGAGCAACACCACAGCAATACAGCCTGACCGTGCCCGCGGGCAGCGTAATCTCCCAATCGCTCGCACCGGGGACGCAGGTGCTTCCCGGCGTCGTGGTGGATCTGGTGGTGAGCCGTGGCGGAATTGCCGTGCCCGACGTGGTGGGCCAGACACAGGGCAATGCTTCGGCCGCAATGTCGAGCGCGAGTCTTGTTGTCGTCACCATGACGCAACAGTACAGTGCGACCGTGCCTGTCGGCACGGTGATCTCGCAGACGCCCACGGCGGGTACGCCCGTGCTGCCGGCCGCGGCGGTGTCGCTGGTGATCAGCCGCGGTGTGGCGCCGTCTGTCATGCCGAATGTCGTGGGCCAGCCGCGGGCGCAGGCGGAATCGGCCATCACCGGCGCGGGGCTGGTGCTGGGGACGGTGACGCTGTCCCACAGCGCCGACGTGGCGGCGGGCAGTGTGATGGCGCAAAATCCCGCGGCGGGCGTTGAAGTGCCGCCGGGCACCGCCGTCAGCATCGTCGTGAGTCTCGGTCCGGTCCCTGCGGCGGAAGGGGAAGGGGAAGGGGAACCCGTGGACGCGGACACAGCGCGGCAGCAATTGGCCGCGGCCTTGACCACGGCGGACCGTAACGGCGACGGCAAGTTGTCCTTCTCCGAGGCCACCGCCACCATCTCCGGACTGACGGAGGCCGTGTTCAACGAACTCGACACGGACGGCGACGGACAATTGACCTCCGGCGAACTGGGCTTGGGCGACAATTCCGGATGCGCCAGCTGCCAGGGCGGCAAGAGCACCGCCAGTGCGAGTGGCTGGGACAAAGGAATCGGCGGCTTGTTTCTGAAAGGGTTGGGGTTCGGCGGTTCGCGGTAGAACCATCCCTCAGGAACCCTTATAGGCAGCGAATTCACCGCGCAGCCAATGCAGGCCGCGTTATAAAGCCACGCGAAGGCCCTATTTCTGCGGCGTTCGGTTGTACCGGTCCCACTGTCCCGCCAGCGCACTTTCATCCGCGCCGCCGGGATGAATCCAGAGACGATAACGAAGAAGAACCCGTTTGTCCTTCGCCATCGGGATCAACCTGCCGCCCGGATACAGCGGTTGGAAGAAATTCAATTCGGGATATTTCCGCCACTCTTGCGGATAGAGCGGGTCGTCCGCGCTTTGGAGTATGGCAAGGCCCGAACGCTCTTTGCCTCCGGTGAACTCGGCTGAATAGTCCGCCCATGCGCGTCGCGGCTGGGCTCCCGCAGGATCGGTGTGAAAGACGATCTCTTGTCCTGGTGCGGGCGCCATCCGTATGTTGAACCCGCTATATCCCGCGTCGAGCCGACCGCAGAATTCCAAGTTGTCAACGAGGGCCGTCAGCCTGATATCGAAGTCAATCGCGCGGCCCTCCTCCGTCCGTGGAAAGACGTGAATGTTTGCTGATTCTGCCACGACCGGCGTTTTGTCGTCCCATTTCCAAACGTTGTCGGCGCTGATGCATGCAGATCCGTCGGCAGTTTCCACGCGGGGCTTTCCCGCCGGCCGCGCCCAAATCCCGCGCACGGCAAACAGGTCGCGCATCTCCCCGTTCCACTGTATCGTCGCCCATGACCAGTTCACCGCGCGGTGATGGGGATGATCTTTTGGATAATCTTCCGTCAGCAACTCGCCTTTCAGGCCATAAAGCGCGCTGACATAGTCTCCCCGCGCGAACTCCCCGCCGATGCCCTCCGGTACGGCGGTGTTCCCGTAGCTGTACTGCAATATTGGGACGCCGCTTTCGCTGACGTCCACATGACCGTCGCCTTCAGCACATTGGATTGCCTGATCCAGAGCCGCTTGCGCATCCCTGTCGCCGCAAATGCGCCTGATCGCATCGATCTCCTTGATGTCATAGGGTGTGCCGTCGCCGTGAAAAAGGTCATGGAACCACACGGCCGGTTCCGGGTCACCTTTTTTTGAGGTCCACGAGAACTGGGCCTGGGTTCTGCCGTTGACGAGTCCCCAGCAGTAACAGGACACGTTCTCCTGTTTGAACAGCGGCAAATCGGTATCCCAATGAGCGCCGAGTTGGCGTGACATCCATTCGGAACAGATCGCCGGGCGGCCGTGCTGCTTGTGCGCGGCGATGGCTGTCTTCATGCCGTCGAGATTGGTGTAGGCGTGGAAGGTGATAATGTCGGACCGGGCCGCGATGACCTTGTTCTGCAATTCCATGCCGCTCCACATGGCAATGGTGAGTGGCTGTTCCGGTTCTGCGTGCCGGGCCCAGTCGAACACCGCCTCCACCAGCGGCAACGATTTGTCGCCCATGTTGGAATTGCCAGGCTCGTTGTAGAGATCCCAGAAGAGGATGCGTTTGTCTTTCGCGAAGGTTGCGGTGAGATCCTCGACATAACGTTGAAGGTCCGGCCACTTCGAGTGGTCGGTCACAACGCTCAAGCCGGGGCTGGGCGTCCAACTGGGGAGGATCATGCCGGGAATCGGGTCGCGCTGCCTGCCGAGATAGGGCTCTGTCACGGGCGGATTGCCGAAGGTGCAGTCATCGAACAGCGTGGGAACCACGGAGATGCCGTTTTCAGCAGCTATGGTGAGGAACCGGTCCAGCCGCTTTTTCAATCCATCCGGGTCATTCTTCCACACGAGATACTGGATAAACACACGGCATGAAGTGAACCCCACGCTGCGCGCCAGGGCGAGTTCACGGGTGATTGTCGGCGCGTCAAAGGTGTCCGCACCCCAGAACTCGGTCGTGTTGCACGCCGTGCTGGGAACATAGTTGAATCCACAGGTCCACGGCTGCGCGTTGTGCCATTTCCATGCCTTCTCGGCGGGCCAAGGTCCGGTGCCCGGTTCTTGGGCGCACGCGAATAGGCAGACTGTCGCGCAAACGGCAAAATACAGCAGAAATAATGGTTTCATGGGGCGTCTCGCAAGGTGCGTCGGCCGTGATCCTCCAAAGCCGGAAGGATTGCCAGACATGCTTCCATTCTTTTCGTGCGTCTGAACCATGATGAGAATGCTATTCATCGCCTTTTTCGTGCTTCCGCGCCTTCTTCTTGTTTTCCGTTCCCGCATAGCCTGTTTTGTAGTTGGCGCGGCAGCGTTGTTCCGTTATGTCGGGATCTTCACCAAGTTCCTTGACCAGCCGGGCATGCATGTCGGCGATTCTGTCCTTGTATTCAGCCTTGTTGGCGAGGTTGTGCAGTTCGCCCGGGTCCGCCTTGAGATCGTACAGTTCGCGTTCCGGTTCGTGGCCGGCATCGGGACGGGTGTGGTACACGTACTTGAACGTGCCCATGCGAATCATGGCGTATCCCGAGGCGATGTTGTGCGCGTAGTACTCGCTGACGGCCATGTCTTTCCAGTGCGCATCGGGGTTGTCGAGCCAACCGGCCATTGAATCGCCGTTCCAGTCGCCCGGAACCTTCGCGCCGCCCACCGCGGCCACG
>CAIXUF010000704.1 GCA_903922535.1 Candidatus Hydrogenedentota bacterium | reverse complement strand
CCGGTGGCCGGGCTGGCCGGACTGGCGGCGCTGGCGGCGCTCCTCGGTCTGGGCGGCGTGGCCAGGCAGCGCCGACGCCAATAGACCAAAGCGCCGCAGCGCGGCGTTCCCAAGAAGTAACAGACTACTCAAGCTCCCGGACGGACAACCGTCCGGGGGCTTTGCTTTGTGCAGGTGTCTGATCAGCCAAAGACGGCGGTTGGGTCGGCCATGGCTCACTTAATTCGTGGACACAATGGACTTTATGGACGGCATGGACGATATGGACTTGACGCGGCAGGTGATTTGGATTTGTGCCCATTCTTGCCCAAGCCCGCCTTTTCTCCTTAAAACCGCCACTGGGTTATTGGCGGGGCCGTGGGTGGGGCTACACCGAGGTGGGCAGGTCTGAATTGTCCTCTACCGACGCCAGTGTCACGGTTACCGGGCTGTTGAGCACGGTGGCGTTGGGCACGAGGTGGCGTTTGCCGTCGGCTTCCAGAATGGTGTGGCGCAGATCGACACCCGCCACTTTTCCCTCAAACCCGGCCACGGCGATGTTGTCGCCGGGGACAAAGGGGCGGTGCAGCAGAATCATGACGCCCGCGACGGCATTGGACAGGGCGTCCTTGAGCGCGAATCCGAGGGCAAACCCGGTCAGGCCCAACCCGGCGACAATGGGGACCATGTCAAATCCCGCCGTCCCCAGCGCGCAAACGATGCCGAAGCCCAGGATACCCGCATAGGCGGCGTGGTCCAGCAGCGTCCAGATGCCGCTGCGCACCTCGTCGCGGACAATCAGCCGCGCAAATGCGTTGCGCGACAGATGCCCCGCAAAGACAAAGCCCGTCATGATGAGCGCGGCCCGAAACATCAGCGAAAACCAAATTGGCATGGTGCCAGCCTCCTGAATTCATATGCCCTTTTCGGTGTCAGGATACAGCATTCGTCGGATAGGGGCAATGGCGGGTTCGTAAGACCTGCCGGCCTATCGGACCAGCAGCACCGGACAGGGCGCGTGGTGCAGTGTCTGCGCCGTGGTGCTGCCCACGATCATCTCGCGCAGTTTCGTGTGGCCGAAGGCGCCCATGACAATCAGGGTTGCGCCGCAGTCGGCGGCGCAGGCCGCGATTTGTTCACCGGGCTTTCCGGTGCGCGTCTCATATTCCACGGGCAGGTCGTGGGATTGCAGATAGCCGCGCGCCTCATCAATGAGCGGCTGGGGTGTGCCGGAAACCACGAGCAGCCTCAGGGGCATCTTCCACTCCGCTGCCGCCTCGACCGCGGCGCGCAGCGCGTTTTTCGCGTGGGCCGTCCCGTCGTAGGCGGCAAGACAGGTGCCGCCGCCCGGTCCCTTGGCTGCGGTGACGAGCACCGGCACGGACGCGTGCCGGGCCACGCTCTCGGTGGTGGAGCCGGCAAACTCCTCCATTCGCGCGCCGTGGCGGGGCACACGGCCGATGACGATCAGGTCCGTCAGTTCGGCCTGCTCCACGATCGCGAGTGGCACCACGCCGGTGGCGATGGTGGTTTCACAACTCACCCCGGCGGCGGCGCATTCGGCCTG
>CAIXUF010000703.1 GCA_903922535.1 Candidatus Hydrogenedentota bacterium | reverse complement strand
GGGCGTGTGGGGAAACATGTCCACGGCCCGCACACCCGCCAGCCGGTAGGCTTCCAGATAGGACGGCATTTCGCCTGCCAGCACCTTGGGATTGCAGGACACATAGAGTACATGCGGCGGGCGCAGCTCCACCAACCGGCGGATCGCCTTGGGGTGCATGCCGGAGCGCGGCGGGTCGAGCACCACGGCCACATTGCCCTGAAATCCGCCCGCCGTCAGCCGGTCCCGGAGATAGTTCTTTACCTCGTCGGTGATGAACTCCACATTGCCGATGCCGTTGACGGCCGCATTGTGGCGGCCGTCCTCCGACGCGGCGGCGACGTTCTCCACGGACCACACCTGCCGCACCAGATCGGTGCAGGAAAAGGCGATCCCGCCCATGCCGCCGAAAAGGTCATACAGGGTGTCGGGCGCGACGCGGCGCACCCAGGCGCGGATGAGCCCATAAAGCCGCTCTGCCCCCAAAGGGTTGGTCTGAAAGAAGCTCAACGGCGAGATGCGGAAGGACAGGCTGCGTCCCTTCCCGCCGTGCAGTGCGGCCAGCGCGGCAATGGGGTCTTCCCATGTGCCGCGCGGCGGGTCCTCCTGGATGACGAGCGTCTCGTCAATCGTCGGCGCGCCGTGGAGCAGTTCCAGTTCATCCGCCGTCGCCACCTCGGCACCGCCGCTGAAGATGCCGCGATAGATGGAGTCCGCGCAAAAATGCTCCCGGACGGCGGCGACAAACGGTGTTGTGTCGAGCGGGCCGGGCGAGGTTATGAGCACCACCATGCGCTGTCCCGTGCGCTTGGCGTCGCGCACCAGCAACGCGCGCAGGAAGCCCTCCTGCCGCCGCGTGTCGAATCCGCTCAGGCCCAGGGGCCGGTGCCAGTTGTTGACCGCGGCAAACAGCCGGTCCACACCCTCGGGTCCGATCTTGCACTCGCGTGTTTCCAGCGGCCAGGACCAGCGGCCCCTCTCCTTGAAGCCCAGCACCGTCTCGCGCACAAAGTCCGGGGGCGGCGGGGCCTCATAGCGTTTGGGCGAGAAAACGGGATCGATCTTATTGCGGTAGTGCCACAACACAGGCGAGGGCATAACGTCAATGGGACCGTCCCAGAACGGCGCAAACAAGGTGTGCAGCGCGTCTGCTTTGTTTGCCACCTGTTGATCGTAGGGCATGTCCTGCGCGGCGCAGCCGCCGCAGCAGCCAAAGTGCACACACGGTTCGGTCTGATTCATGCACGGCTCTCTTCATTCAGTCCGAGCAGAGGAAACAGTTCTTCCAACAGCGAAATGGTCGCGTCCGGCTGTGCGTCATCCGGATAGCGTTCAAAATGTTCGGGCGGCGCCCATCGGGTGAAATGGACCACGCGTATACCCGCGCGTTTCGCGCCCTGCACGTCCGCCAGCCAGTTGTCGCCGACAAACAGCGCCTCCTCCGGACCCACGCCCAGTTCGCGCAAACTCGCGGCGAAGGTGTCGGGATGCGGCTTGACGAGCCCGAGATCGCCCGACACCATCACGCTGTCGAAATGGTGTGTCAGCCGCACTTTGTTCATGCTCCTGCGAATGGCAATGCCGTCGGGATAATTCGACAGCAGGCCGATGGCAAAGCGCCCGTGCAGCCTGGCCAGCAGCGGCGCAAGCGCGGGCTCGGCCTCCACCACGGCGATAAAGGCCGCGCGCCGCACTTCCAAGAGCGCTTCGAGATCGCCGGAATCAGGCTCGACACCGTACAGTTCGCGAATCAATGCGGCGGTCATTTCCACCGGGTCGCTCTCACGAAAGGCGGGCGGATCACCCTCGTAGGGCCTCATCCGATCCGCGTCACGGTGCGCGTTGTAGCGGTCCCGGTCAAAGGCGCCATAGCGCGCTTCAATGGCCTCACCGAGCCGCCGGTCGAACGCATCGACCTGCGTGCGCCCAAATGGGACAAGCGTGTTGCCGTAGTCAAAGACGACGGCCTTGATGTTTGAGAATTGGGGGGTGTTGGTCATTACTGCTCCGGGTGCTGCGACTGTGAACGTTCTCGTCAAAGGGTCCAGTGTTAGGTGCCATGGACGATATGGACTGTATGGACGATATGGACGGCATGAAGTATTGCTTCGGCTCGGTGTCAATATCGTCCATTTCGTCCATATCGTCCATACAGTCCATATCGTCCATTTCCGGAACGAATTGGTCCGCCAACCGTCCTTCCTTCTTCGCTCATCGCTTCTTCTCCAAGGTCGCCGCGGCCAAGTCGTCCAACTCGTAGCGGATGCTCTGCGTCACGGGGAAACGGAATCCCGTCTTGGGGTCGAGGTCGAGGTCCATCACCTTGAGCGCGACCGGGTGCTGATCCCGTTTCCACTGGCTTTGCGCAAAGCGCCGCGCGAAATCCGCGGTCCAGGTGCGCAACTGCTCCGGGTCGTGGTTGTTGTGGCGCTGCACGATCACCTGCCAACAGTCGGCGAGCGACATGCGCCGCCGCGCGTACAGGTACATCAGGTCGTCGAGCACGACGTAGGGCATAAGGTCCTTCTCGTCCTGCTGGTCCGGGGCCAGTTCGGCGCTCGGCGGAATGGCGAGCACCTTATCCAGCGCCTTGATGCCGTCACGCCGCGCAAGGTATTCGAGCAGGCGCGACACGATGGTCTTGGGCACGTTGGCAATGGGCGAATAGCCGCCCTGGTTGTCGCCGCCGGTGGTGCTGTAGCCGACCGCCGCCTCGCTCAGGTTTGACGTGACCAGCAGCAGCCCGCCCGCGCTGTTGCTCCAGTTAAGCATCATGGCGCCGCGCACGCGGGCCTGAAGGTTCTGCTTCGCCATGGGCGCGATCTTTTCCTCGCCGCCCAGGATTTCGCCGGCCTTCTTCGTGGCCACAATGGTTTCGTCATGGATGCTGACCACCCGGAACGGCACGCCCAGTTCCTCGGCCAGCGACATGGCCGCGTCGAGCGTGCCCGCGCTGCTGTACGCGCGGTTGGGCAGGTAAACCGTGCTCACGCGCTTGGCGTACTCTTTGGCCTTCGTCCCCTCGCACAAAGACTTGGCGGCCTCGACAGCCATCAGCAGGCACAGCGCGCTGTCACGCCCGCCCGACAACGCAATCAGGAAGCGCTCGAATGCGCCGACCTTTTCGAAGTAGTCGCGCAAGCCCAGCACGAGCGCGTCAAACAGTTCATCAAGCGCGGGGTCGCGGCCATCGTCCACCGGGGACGCGGCCGGTTCGCGCACGTAGAAATTCTGCGGCAGGTAGGCGGCGTACTCGGCCACGGACGCCTGCCGGTACTGCACGTTCTCACAGGCGACGGTGTGCACACCGTTGTCCGCAGCGTCCGCCACATCGAGACGCCAGGTGGTGTTCTCGGCGCGGATGCGGTCCAGGTTGTCCAAATCGACGATGCCCGTCGTCATCGACCAGTACTTGCGCGAGAGCAGCGGCCCCTCGCACACCAGTCCCTCGGGCGTGGCGATGAGCCCACCGCCGTCGAAAACGAGCCGGCTGTTGTCGCAGCCGAGCAGGTTCGCGTAGGCGTAGACTGACTTGAGCGTGTTGGCCGCGCCGAGCACAAGCCGCTTGCGGTCCTCGTTCTTCAGCGGGGTGAAGGGCGACGCGCTGGGGTTGCAGATGATCTCCGCGCCGGCCCGGGCGCGATCGCCCGCAGGTGACGACGCGGACCACAGGTCCTCGCAGATTTCGGCGGAGACACGGCCAAAGGGCAGCTTGAACACGAGGTCACCCGCGGGCACGCCGTTGATTTCGGTGTTGCCTCCCGTCCATGCGGTCCAGTTTCGGCCCTCGTAGAAGATGCTGTAGGTGGGCAGGTGCCGCTTGAGCACGAGCCCGCGGATAATCCCGTCACTGACCAGCGCGGCGGCGTTGTAGATCATCGCGCCGGAACGCACCGGCAGGCCGATGAACGCCGTGATGCCGTCGCATTCCTCGGCCAGTTCGGCCAGCGCGGCCCAACTGTAGCGGGTCACGTCGGGCCAGAACACGCGGTCTTCCAGGCTGTAGCCGGACACGGCCAGTTCGGGCGTGACCAGCAGATGGACACGCTGCCTGCGGGCCTCCCGGATGACCGCGCGCAGACGCTCGGTGTTGCCGGCGAAATCGCCGACCTTCACCGAAACGGAGGCAACGCCAATCTTCACAAGTCGCATGTATGGGACTCCACGTCCGGCCCGCCGTGCGGCGGCCGGCCGTCAGGCGAGTTCGGGGTTTGTCATCATCCGGTCCTTCATCCCGCCCAGTTCCTCAGACAGAAGCACACGGTATATTTCCGGGTTGCGCAGGCGCTTGAACTCTTCGGGCAGCGCCGCAAAAGCGTCCAGCGCGCGGCGGCGCACCTGGTCCACCGGCTCGCGCGGCGCCAGCCGGACCCCGTCGGCAAAGACGGGCTTGAGCAGCGCCTCGGCCCGGGCCGCGCCCTCAATCTGCGCGGGCCGGTGGGGCTGTTTTTGGGAACGCCCCACGATGGTGCCTGCTTCCGGCCAGGCGCTCCCCTCACTGCAAAGCATGTCGCCCAGGGGACGGTCGTCCGCGTCGTAGTAACGGACGATCTGCTTGCGGCCGGGGTCGGTCGCCTTCTCCACGTTGGACGACAGCTTCATGCGCGGCTGCCAGTCCTGGGTGCCCTGAATGGCTGTGAGCTTATAGACACCGCCCAGGGCCGGGGCGTCGTAGGCGGTGATCAACTGCGTGCCCACGCCCCAGGCGTTGACGCGCGCGCCCTGCCGCTTGAGATCGGCGATGAGATCCTCGTTAAGGTCGTTCGAGGCCACAATCAGCGGGTCTTCCAGCCCGGCCTCCACCATCATGCGCCAGGCGATCTTGCTGAGCTTGGAGAGGTCGCCCGAGTCGAGCCGGATCGCCGCGCGGACATTGATGCCCTGCGCGCGCATTTCCTGAAACACGCGGATGGCGTTCGGCACGCCGCTCTTGATCGTGTCATAAGTGTCTACCAGCAGAATGCACCGGTCGGGATACTGCCGCGCAAACGCGCGGAAGGATTCAAGCTCGCTGGGAAAGCTCATCACCCAACTGTGCGCGTGCGTGCCGGAAACGGGAATGCCGTAGGTCTTGCCGGCCAGCACGTTGGACGTGGACGAGCAGCCGCCGATGTAGGCCGCGCGCGATCCGGTCACCCCGCCGTCGGGCCCGTGGGCACGGCGCAGGCCGAATTCCATCACGGGATCGCCGTTGGCGGCAAGGCAAATGCGTGCGGCCTTGGCCGCGATAAGCGTGGAGAAGTTCATCAGATTGAGCAGGGCCGTCTCGATCAACTGCGCCTCAAGGATCGATCCCTCCACCTGCACGGCCGGTTCAAAGGGGAATATGACCGTGCCCTCGGGCACGGCGCGCACGGTGCACCGCGGCCGGAACGCGCGCAGGTAATCGAGAAAGGCCTTGTCGAACACGCCCAGCGAGTCGAGATAGGCGATGTCGCTTTCCTCGAAACGCAGGTGCTCCAGATAGTCGAGAAACAGGCCAAGCCCGACACTGGGGGCGAAGCCCGTGTGCGGCGGCAGCGCACGGAAAAAGTAGTCGAAACTGACGCGCTGGTCGGTGCGACCCTCGCGCCACTGGCCCGCCATCATGGTCAGCTCGTAGAAGTCGGTCAGCAGCGCGAGCCCCTCGCGCCGAAACCAGGGAGCGTCCGGGGCGTTCATGAAATGTTCACGCTGCGCACGAACTGGGCCCCGGCCCTGCGCAGTGCCTCCATGGCAATCCTTCCGGGTTCCTCCGCCACCGCCCGGACCGCGTCCTCCACCACCGCCACGGCAAAGCCCGCCTTGATCGCGTCCATTGCGGAATGGAAGACACAGAACTCCACGGCCAATCCCGCAACGTAGATCTGCGTCACGCCGTGCCGGCGGAGCCATTCGACCAGGCCGGGCACGGCAAAGGCGCTGTACTGCTCCACGCCGGCGTCGCTGCCCTTCTCGATGAAATACGCGTCGAGCGGCACGCGCAGATCGCCGCGAAACTCGGCGCCGGGCGTATCCTGGATGCAGTGCGGCGGCCAGCTTCCGTCCCGAAACGCAGGGGTGTCGCTGAAACTGCAATGGTCCGCCGGATGCCAGTCGCGCGAAAAGACGATATGGTCAAACTTGCCCATGATCCGGTTGATCGGAAAAACCACGGCTTCGCCCTGCGGCACCGCCAACGCGCCGCCCGCGCAAAAATCGTTTTGCACGTCCACCACAAGAAGGGCGTCCGTGTCTTCAATACGCATGTGTGCTTCTCCTGCCAGCCCACCTGTCTCATCGCGTCATTGCGAGCGAAGCGAAGCAATCTCTCGCTCGCAACGGCCCCCGGTTCGGGCAATGGTCCCAAGGGATTGCTTCGCTTCGCTCGCAATGACGGCACGCGCGTCGCTCGCAAAGACGGCGTTCTTCTTGGTCTTCTTGAAGAAGCGCCAACCTTGCGACACCTGGTGCAAGTCAGGGCTAGAGCGTGGTATTCAAATACTTTACAATTTTATCATGGTCGAACGCCAACGGCGGCAGCGCGTCGATGGGAAACCATGCGGCCTCAGCCGCATCGTCGCCGCCCTTGGCAACCGCATCGGAAGACGCCTCACCCCAGTACACCACCGAGATGCTGCGGCCCCGCGGATCGCGACCTGGGTCGCCAAAGGTGTGCAACTGGAGCAGCGCGATGCCGGTCAGCCCTGTTTCCTCGGCCAGTTCGCGGGCGACCGCCGCTTCCAGCGGTTCATCCGGTTCCACAAACCCGCCCGGCAAGGCCCAAGTCCCCTCGAAGGGCGGACGCGCCCGCCGGATGAGCAGCACATGAGGCTTTCCTTCCCGCGTGGAGAGGACCGCCGCGTCCACCGTCACCATCGGACGGGGGTAGTCGTAGGCGTATGCGCCCTTTTCGGCCATTGGTTGGTTCTCCGATTGACTGTAAAGAAATGGGACCCAGGGGCACTATGCAAGGACGTCGATTTATGCTTTGGAATGATAACGATACAGTTTCTTAGAGTAACAGCGGTAAATGAAAGATCTTTCTGCGTTG
>CAIXUF010000702.1 GCA_903922535.1 Candidatus Hydrogenedentota bacterium | reverse complement strand
GCGGCACGGCCCGGCTGCTGGTGGGCGGTCTGCATTTGTGGATGTTCGCCGTGTTCATGTTTCTTTACCTGCGGAAGTCCCTTCGGCTCGGGACGGCGGCGGCATTTTTTGGGGCCATCATCGTCGCGTTCTCGGAATGGTCGGTGCTGCACCTGTGCGCGGTGCCGGACACCTACAACAGCGCCGTATGGCTGCCGCTCATCCTGCTTTTGGCCGACCGGCTGCTACACAGGCCGGGGCCGGGGCGTGCCGCAGGACTGGCAGGCGCGCTGGCGCTGCAACTCTTCGCCGGAGAGGCCGAGATTTCATCAAGAACCGGCCTGCTGCTGGCCGTGTACGGCATCTTTCGGATTGGGCAGCGCTTCGTCCGTGAAAAGGACACACGCAAGGCTTTCGGAGCGGGCATGTGGTACGCCGTGGCGGCGGCGCTGTCGTTGGGTTTTACCGCCATTCAAGTCCTTCCCACCGCGGAACTTTCCCTAAGCAGCGTGCGCAGTCCCGGCGCGCTCGGCTTCGACGCGGCCTTCGGTGGCGGCATGGGCACGCATTTAGACCTGCTGCGTCAACTCATCTCGGAGAGCGCCCGGGGCAATCTGCTCTTCATCGGATTGCCTGTTTTGGCGTTGGCTGCCTACTCGCTTCTGCGTCCAAGGGCCGAAACCATTTTCTTCTTGCTTCTCGGCGTCATCAGCCTGGAACTTCTGCGCGGCAATGCCTCTGCCGTTGCCTGGCTGTATTACCGCTTTGTGCCGACCGGAAGCTGGTTTCAGGCGTCCATACGGTTTGCACCGTTTCTGATGCTGCCCGCCGCGGTGTTGGCGGCGCTGGGCACCCAAAGACTGATGGACGACCTGTGCGCGGCGGCGGCAAAAGAGCGGCTGGCCCTTGCTCCCCTGCTATTCGTGTTTGTCGGCACTTTGGCCGCATTTGCCGCCGATCGTTTCTGGACGGGTTTTGACACGAGCGTCACGCTCCTCGCTTTCATCGCAATGGGATTGCTGCTGGCGATATTCATGCTGCTGCGCCGAAACGCATCGTCGGCCAAGGCGGGACCGGCGGCATTGGTCTTTGTCCCGGTGCTGGCGCTGCTGGCCTGCGCATGGACCTGTTACCCCATTGCAGATTTCAACATCCCCAAGGAACCCGACCTGACCGGGTTGGACAATTCCATGCAGAGCTTCCTGCGTGAACAGGCCACCCACGGACAGCGGATCTACGCCGATTACGCGCTCGATGAAGGGCGGCGTGTGCCCAAGCTCGGACCGCTGCTTGGTGTGGCCTGCCTCAATGGCCAGTCCCCATTCACGCTGCCGGAGTTCCACGCCCTGTACCGCGCCTCTCTCACGACGCGCATACGGGCGAACGAATCCGCCACCGGCGGCGGCGCCACAGTCGGACTGCGCGGAGGGCTTTCCCTGGCAGACGGGGCGGATAAACTGCTCAACTTGACCGGCGTCCGTTATCTGGTCCTCGGCATGGGCAATGAGCTTTTTGGGCCACCGCGGAGGAAATGGATTGATGGATTAACCCCGCCGCCAGGCTTCCGCCTGCTGGCACGCGCGGGTGATCTCGCCATTTTCGAAAACGGTGATGCATGGCCCCGCGCCTTTGTCCTGCAGCATGATCAGCCCAAACCGGATTTCGCCGGGCCGCCGGAAGACGCCACCGCCGCCGCGGAAATCACCGATTACCGTGGCCAGCGAGTCGCGATCCGGCCGCCGCTGGGGAAAGCCGGCCTGCTGGTGCTCACAGACCAGTTCTACCCCGGCTGGCATGCATATGTGGACGGCACCCCGCGCCCCATTGAGCGGGTATGGCAGAACTTCCGGGGGGTGCGCCTTGTGGGGACGGAAAAGGAAGTTGTGTTTCGCTATCAACCGTGGACGTTCTATGCCGGGGCTGCGATTTCGGCGGTCACCTGCGTGGCGGCCGGAGTGTGGGTTTTGGCGGCCCGCAAGAAGTCCCGGACAAAGGACGAAAGGGACGGAAAGGGCGAAACGGACAGGGGGCCATGCGCCTGGCGGGGGATTTCTTCCTCTTGAATAGCCCACGCCGGTCCGTATAATACCCCCCGGCACCCATTGGCTGCCCAACCAGGAGACTTGTTATGTCCATGACCCGCCGCAGTTTTCTTGCCGCCGCCGGACTGGCCGCGGCCCCGATGATCATCCCGCGCAGCGCCTTTGGCGCGAACGACCGCATTCAGGTCGGATTCATCGGCGTGGGACGCCGCGCCCAGGATCTCCTGAAGGAGGTCGGAAAGCTGTCCGACATGCAGGGCGTGGCCGCGGCGGACCTCAACACCGCGCGGCTGGCCAGGCACAAGGAGAAGGGTTGGAAGGTCTACACCGAATACCGCGAGATGCTGGCGGACCCGTCCATCGACGCGGTGGTGGTGGCGACGCCGGATCACTGGCACGCGCTGCCGTCCATCGACGCATGCAACGCGGGCAAGGATGTGTACGTGGAAAAGCCCATGACGCTGACCATCCGCGAGGGACGGCTTATGGTCGAGGCCGCGCGAAAGAACAAGCGCATCGTGCAGGTGGGCAGCCAGCAGCGGTCCACGATACCCAACATCCTCTCCTGCAAGTTTGTCCGCGAAGGGAAACTGGGCGCGATCAAGGAGGTGCATTCGTCCAACTATCCCAGCCCGTGGGAGTGTGAACTGCCGGAGCAGCCGGTGCCCGAGGGGCTCAACTGGGACGCCTGGTGCGGCCAGACCACACCGCGCCCCTATCACACGGACCTGTATCTGCCGCGCGCCGAGGGACGGCTCGACGCCAAGGGACGGCCGCTGGGCTGGATCTCGTACCGGCCCTATTCGGGCGGTGAAATGACGGGCTGGGGCGCACACGGCCTCGACCAGATTCAGTGGGCGCTGGGCATGGACAACTCGGGACCGGTGGAAATATGGGCCGACATGGACGCGCCCGAATCGGAGCGCTTCGGCTTCTCCATCGCCAAGGACGAGGCGTGGGCCAATGCCGGCCCGCTGACGGCGCCGGTGCACATGCGCTATGCCAACGGCGTCGTGCTGCACATTGACGGCCGGGGCAAAGCCGGGGGCGGCAGATTTGTCGGCGAGCGCGGCGAGGTGAACACCGCGCGCGGCGAATTCAAGACCAATCCGCCCGAACTGGCCCTGGAAATCACCGGCGGAAAGGAATACAAGCCCGACAGCAGCGAAACGCACATGGCCAACTGGCGCGACTGCATCCGCTCGCGCGAACTGTCCGTCGCGGACGTGGAGATCGGCCACCGCTCCTGCACGGTATGCCATCTGGGCAACATCGCGCGCTGGCTGGGCAAGCCCATGAAATGGGACCCCGTGGCGGAGAAGTTCGACAGCGACGAGGCCAACGCGTATGTGAGCCGCGACCAGCGCAAACCGTACGCTCTTCCGGCGTAGGAGCGGGCGTCACTTGCAGGCGGATGAGGTTCCGCGCAACGGCTCCCAACCCACCATGCGCCTATTGGACTGTTTCCTTCTTCATCGGCTTCACCCGTATCAGCGCGGGTTCTTCCTGGCCGGCAGTGAAGGTGCGCTCCTCCTGTGAACCGTCGTCCATGACCCCGCCGGGCGGGTCAAAACACACCCCAACCGCAAACCTGCCGGGACACAGGTTGGTAAACAAGAACCGGCCCTGGTTGTCCGTGACCGTATGGGCAAAATAACCGGCCTCGCGGGAAGGAGAAGTTCCCGGAAGAAGGTATGCGGTGAATTTGATGTTGGCGGCCAGCGCGTCCGCAGCGGCGAAACGCGCCTCTCCCGCCAGGCGCAGCCCTTCCTTCAGGCGCAGCACCTTTTCCGCCCCGTCCACCACCAACGGCACTATCTCCTGCTGATACAACCATGAAAAGCCAGGCGTCCGCCGAAAGTCCTCTTTAAATATTTTGGCGCCATATTTGCAGCCTCAGGTTGAAGAGTGTCGACCACATTAATCCCCATTTTTATAAAGTCTTCGTAAGCCCAGCTACTGCTTCCGCAGGTATGGATTATTACCGGAATTTTAAAACTCTTGGCGACATCTATAATCTTTTGATGAAAAGGCTGTATTGCTTTTCTGTACAATTCTAAACTTATCATGGGTGCTATCTGTGTCCCGAGGTCTTCTCCCATCCACAAATAATCTATTCCCCCTTTGGCGGCTTCGAGGGTCCTCCTCATTATTTCCGCGTTTATATCCGTCCGCCTCTTTGCAAGAAGAATGCCTGCAGG
>CAIXUF010000701.1 GCA_903922535.1 Candidatus Hydrogenedentota bacterium | reverse complement strand
CTCGGCGCAGAGCTGCTCATCCTGAAATCAGTGGATGATATCAGGATTGATGGCATTTAAGAATGACACACGCCTTCTGAACGCTTCATAATATGGACCTTGCGCTATAGGTGGATGTGCGATGCACATTTCAATTTCTCTCACGCTATTGCACGGCTGGTCGCGGAGAAAAGCCGCGTATGCCATTGACCAAGCATCCAACCACCGCATTACTTTCGGCAGATCTCTCTTTGAGGGAACTTCATCAAGGGTTATCTGTGCCCTTCCCTGACTAAACTTCCGTGAAAAATAGCTGGGCCATACCCCGCCAAAGCCATCGCGTGATTCTTGCCGGTGTTTGTCTGCGTCCCCGTTGGCGCATTGATTCGACATTTTACCGTGCCTCCTCCAAAATAGGGCATTTCCCTTGAATCAGATGCTTTCTCAGCGTATTCGGCGCGATGCGCAGCGCTTCTGCGGTTCGCGTGATGTTTCCCCCGAACAGGCCCAGGACATGCCTCAGATAGGACCGGTATACGTCCTGTGCGGGAGAGACTTCATCCAGACTGCTTGGGCAGTATAAGGGCAAGAGCTCCGCAATGCCACTTTTGTCTCCGTCCTGCCGCGAGGCCTGTTCCTCTTCGATGATTTCACGCACGGGCACCTGAAGGTAGACGGCCCGTTTGAGAATGTTGAAGAATTGCCGGACGTTTCCGGGCCATTCATAACCGCGCAGGGCGTCCCAGTCCGCTTGACTCAATTTCAACGCGTAGCCCCTGCTCTCCAGTTCCTGGCCCACGTGCGCGGCGATGCTTTTCATGTCTTCGGGCCGTTCCCGCAGTGGCGGGACGCGGATGGCCAGCACGTTGAGCCGGTAATACAGGTCCTCACGGACCGCGCCCTGCCCCACCATGCGGGACAGGTCCCGGTGGGTGGCCGCCACGATGCGCACGTCCACGGCGACCGTCTTCATGGTGCCGACGGGCCGCACCACCTTTTCCTCCAGCACGCGCAGCAACTGGGACTGCACCTCCGGCGGCAGTTCGCCAATCTCGTCCAGAAACAGTGTTCCCTCATGCGCTTCCTCAAAGGCGCCCTTGGCATCCGACGCGGCCCCGGTGTAGCCGCCCTTGACGTGTCCAAACAGCCGGTCCTCGACCAGCGCCGGGTTGCCGCCGAGCACGGCGCAGTTGACCGCGACAAAGCCGCCCCTGCGGCCGCTGGTCACGTGGAGCGCCTTTGCCATGAGCTCCTTGCCCGACCCCGTGGGACCGAACACGAGCACCGGCTCGGGCACCAGTCCAAGCCGGCCTATCTGCCTGCGCAGTTCCTTCATCGCCCGGCTCGATCCCAGGGGATAGAGCGCATCCGGCGACCGCCGGTATTGTTCCACCATCTCATCCAGTTCACCTGTCTTACTCTCCAGCCCCGCCAAGTAGCGGACGGCCCGTTCGTTCATACTGTCATCGCCGAAGAAGAAGAACCTGCGGTTGGCGGCCCGCACCAAGTCATGACAGAATCGGTGCAGTTCCGACTGCGGCGTCCGTTCCCGTGCGGCCTCTTCGGCCACCCCGGTGAGAAGCAAGACCCGTGCCGAATCCTTCAGGCGCAGTTGCCGGACGATTGCCGCCGTGTCGGTGGCCTCCTCGGAAAGATGCACGGCCGCGTGCCGGGAAAGCGCCTTGATCTGCCGATGCACTTCGCGATGGCCGGCACCGGCGTGCCAGACAATCTTCGCGCGATCCGCCAGCGCCGCCATCTGCGCAAACAGGTCGTCGGCGGGCGTGCCGATGCCCACGCCGCACAAATGCACCACGCCCGTGAAGGATTGCGACCCCAGCAACTCCAGCGCCCTGGGCAGATGCCGCGGACTCGTTATCTTGACCCGTGCATCGGGATGGGCCATGAGCACGGCCGCCGCGGCACACGCCCCCTCCACGCCATTCACCGTCAAGATTACATGCCGTTCCGGTACGATACGCTTAGCCATCTGGGTGCCCTTCAATTATTGATGAGTTCTTGCTCAATTATTGAGCAAGGTATACCGCGGGTTCAAGCATCTCCGGGAAATAACACGCTCCGTCGTTGCGAGCGAAGCG
>CAIXUF010000700.1 GCA_903922535.1 Candidatus Hydrogenedentota bacterium | reverse complement strand
TTGTTAATGTCTTTTCTTTTTTGAATCATTGCCGGCGTCTTTAACCGCCGGGCTGGTCTGGACTTTCTTGACGGGAACGAGCACCTTGTCACCGATGTTCAGGCGCGCGTTCTTCTTCATCTTGTTGTACGCAAGCAACTCGTCCAGGTCCACGTGATACTTGTCCGCGATGACCGAGGGATTGTCCCCCGACGCCACCACGTGGACGACCTCTTTGGCACCCTCTTTTTGGGCGGCCGCCTCGGCGGCGGCGGGAGGGGCTTTATTAGCGGCCTTCTTTTCCTCGGGCTTCGGGGGCTCCTTCTTGTCTTTCTTTTCCGCCTTCTCTTCCTTGGCGGCCTTCTTGGCGTCCGGCTTGGCCTGGACCGCTGCCGGTGCGGGCGAAACCACGACGGACGGCGCAGACATCGCGCGCGCCGCGATGGGCAGGCACTCCGCGCGCCATTGGGCCAGCGTGGCCGTGGCGGACGCCTCCACGCGGCGTCCGCCGCGCTCAAGCGCCTCGGCCTCGTCCACCAGTCTGCGCACCTCGCGCAGCAGCCATTCCCCGCGCAGGCGCTCATCGGCGTGCGCCGGAGACCCTGTCAGGTACAGTGACTGGAGTTCCTCGCAGCGCGCCACGGTGTCGGACATGGGTTCCAGAAAGGGCTCTCCGCGGTCGTCTTCCACGAGGCAAAGTGAACGGGCCAGCGATGCGATTCCGGACATGGCCGGGACGGCGGTCGGTTGGGGCATTTGTCCGGCGTGCCATTGCTCCTCAAGCTTGGGCAGCCACCGGACCAGTTCGAGGAATCTTCCGCGGCTTGCCGCGCCGTTCACATCGCCCTGTATGGCCTTGACGAGATCCCTGAGCGTGGCGGGCAATGCGGCGGACAGTTCTGTGTCGGCAAGAATGCCCCCGGCGAGTTCCACCGCCCTTCGTTGCGCGGCCTTGCCCGGGACGACTCCACCCGTTCCCGTCAGATATACCGGTGCATGCCCGACCTTCACCGTAAGCTTGGAATCCTGGACCTCCTGGTGTTCGGCCGGGTTGCCCAGCGCATCCGTGAATTCAGGATTCACCACGCCGTTGAGCGCGATGGAGACATTTGTCTCCGAGCCGTCCCAGAGCGCCGCCAGCCACTGCCCTTCCCGGCGAAACAGCGGTGCCGTCACGCCGTCGGCCAGAGAAAGCATGCCCACGAATTCGCCGCTGTCAAGCCGGACGGCCATACCGTTGAGATAGCCGGCCGTGTCGCAGAGTTCTCCGCCCGTGTAGACGGCACGGGCATCCATGCCTATGCCTGACGCGCCGGCCGCCAGCAATTCAAGGCTGCGCTTCACGTTTCCCTGCGCGCCCTTGACGCCCTCGGGCACCGCGCCGCGCGCAAGAACGTTCACCTTCCAGCCTTCATGACCGTGCCTGAGTGCGAGCATTCTCGCGGCCGTCACCTCGGAGGGCGCGGGCAAATCCTTCCCCGAAAGCACGCACTGCATGACCGGGGCATCGGCGCAATCGGCAAAGTACTTTTCCAGGGCCGTTCGATCCGCCACCACGACCGCCACCGGGGCGTTTGCGGCGGATTTGACGACCGTTTCGACGAAGCCTATGAAGGGCGCGCGATCACCGCCGTATTCCACTTCCCATCGAACCGGGACGGGGGCTTTGCCGTTCATGCCCGCAAGCATGCCGCCGACTGCCGCATATGATTTTGGGTCCACATGGGCCACCACGGACAGGCCGAGATTGGCCGCCTGCTTGGCGCGGGCAAGGTAGTCCTCGCGTCCCGCGTCAAGGCGCAGGGTGGTTAACCCGACGCTTTTGAGCGCCAGCAGGAACTTGGTGTCGTATTCGTCTCCGGCCGCGACGTAGAACGGCAGCGGATGATGCGCGGCGGCGCGGTCAACCCGGCAGAACCGGGCGGACTTCTTCTGCACCGTGTCCCGGATTTCGATGGTGGCCTCGACCGTGTACAGACCGCGTTCAAGGGGCGCGTCCTTGACGGCGCACCATCGGGGTGCCTTTGCGGGAAGCTGCAAATCCCCGAGCGAGATTTCCGAGGCGTCCGGGCGATCGGCAGGCTGGATGCGCAAACGGACCTGGGCGGAAGCCTCTTCCGGGGATACCAGTTCCACAATGAGCGGGTCGTCCACGTACACGTAGGCCAGGGGCTGATCCGGGGCGAGCGTCATCTGCACATCCGCCGTGAGCATGAGAAAACCAAACGCGGCAAGGAGGCTCATGGTCACACCAGGAAAGGATTGGTGGCGCGCTCGGCGCCGATGGTTGTCGCCGGGCCGTGCCCGCTGTACGCCACCGTATCGTCGGGCAGCGTGAGAAGTTGTGTTTTGATGGAATGAATCAACTCGCCGTAATCCCCGCCGGGCAGGTCGGTGCGGCCGATGCTGCCTTCGAAGAGCACGTCGCCCACAAAAGCAGTTCCCGGCGTCACGAGCACAATATGCCCCGGAGAATGGCCCGGCGTGTGGCGCACCTCAAGGCGGGTTCCGCCAACGCTGATGAACTTGCCGGCCTCCAGAAACACATCCGGCGCCGGGGAGGGCGGGAAGTCCACGCCGAACATGCGGCCCTGCTGCTCCAGTGATTCCAGCAGCGGCAGATCGGCCCGGTGAATGGCCAGCGGCGCGCCCGTGGCGGCAATCACCCCGGCATTGCCACCGCAATGGTCGCAGTGGCCGTGGGTGTTTACCACCAGGCTCACTTTGAGCATGGAAAGGTAGGTCAGCAGCTCCGGGGCGGCATCGCCCGGGTCGATGACCACGGCATCGTTGCCTTCGGACACCACATAACAATTCATCACAAACGGAGTCAGATGAAAAGTTCTTATCTTCACGGGTGATTCTCCTATCAATCTGGATACGGCGGTTGACACCGCGGGCTCTTCTTAGAGACAAGGGCTCCAGACGGCACAAAGGGCTCACAGGACGTTGTCGAACCTCACCCCGTCGGTTGGGAGCGAGATGGTTCTTTCCATCCTTGACGACCTTCCGCCTCAGGCGGGTTGCCTCAACTGCCCTGCTTGGGATCGACTCATGCTAGCGCATCGCCGGTTCCCATGCAACCGCCCGAATCCCGGCGAGTGTTCCGCCCAAGAAAAGCACCGGGCGAAACCCTCAATGGACTTCGCCCGGCGCATGTTGCCTGCGTGGTGTGGAGATTACAGTGAACTGAAATTGCGCTGCCAGTTTGTCCCGTCTTTTGAGGCCAGTTCCCGCTGGGCCAACTGCTGCACCTTGTCCTGGTAATCGGCGACGCGGCAGGAGATCACGGTTGACTCGATCGCCTTTTGCGCTTCGACCGGCAGACCCTCGCGGAATCCCCAGCGGGGCGTGTCGTTTGTGCCAAGGTTTTCATAGGCGCCAATGTTCTTGCCGTCGAGCGAGCGGTAATAGACGCCCCAGTTGCCGCGCATGAGGCACTCCGCCCATTTGGCGGTCTTGGTGCCCAGTTCGTCAGTGACACTCACCTTGGCGAAGAAGTACTCATTCGACCGGGCGATCTCCAGCTCGCGCAGGTAAAGTGTGGAGAACGCTTCCTGCAGTTCAGGCGACACCCACTTGCTCTGGGCGGCCTTGTCACGCAGTGCCTGGACCGCCGCCACCCGCGCGGTGTGGTCATACTTCACCGGCGTGAGGGGAAGCGACTCTTTGACCAGAATCAAGAGGCGGTCGATGTTGTGCTCCAAGGCTTCCATGGTGGCGACGCGGCGCTTGTTGGCGTCTTCGAGTTCGCCCACGAGCCCCGTCAGGCGGTCCACTTCTGACACAAGGCCGCGCTGGCGCGCCTGGATGATGGATGTCTCGTTGCGCAGGTCCTCATAGACCGACTGGGCATTGGCGTATTCGTCGTTCTTCTCCGTTACCTGTTGCTCCACGGCCGACAGCTTGCTCTGCGTCTCCTGCAAGGTTGCAGTGGTCGCCTCCTGCTGGCCCTTCAATTCGGTCAATTTACCGGTTGCCGTGGTGATTTCGCTCGTGAGTTCCGCCAGACGTTCCGGACTGATCTCGACCTTGTTGTCGGGTCCGGAGGTGGGCAGTTTCTGCAGGGCCTGCACCTTTGCAGTGAGTGCCGCATTGTCCGACTGCGCGTCGGCCAGCTTCTTGGCGTCGGGGTTGTAGTACATGGGAAGCGCGCCGCCCAGGCTCTCGTTGAGATAGGGCGAACCGTAAATGCCCGCCACGAGCACGAAGACGATCAGCGCCAAGGCGACCATGGTGTTGACGCCGCCCTTCTTTGCACCGGCCTTTTTGCCACCCCGCTGGCTTGGGGACGGCCCGGTCTGCCCCATGGGACTGCCGATTGGCGGCAGGCCGAATCCGGCATCCCCGCCGCCGAACCCGGTGTCGGGACCGAAGTCAGGAACCGGGGTGCCCATGCCGCCGCCCGCCGGTGCGCTGAAGCCCCCGATCCCCGCGCCGCTGCCGAAGTCCTATCAGTCTTTCAGAAACAGATAGATTTCATTCAGCAGAGTGGCATTGTTTCTGCCATGGTGGGTATTCTGCATGCCCC
>CAIXUF010000699.1 GCA_903922535.1 Candidatus Hydrogenedentota bacterium | reverse complement strand
TGGCAGGCCACCATGCAGTAGCGGCAGCCCATGCATTTCCAAGGATCATACGTCACGGCACCGTTGGACTGGGGGCGGAGCGCGCCCACCAGGCAGGCGGAGGCGCATGCGGGTTTCAGGCAGTGCATGCACTGGACCTTGACGAAGGTGGGCCGTTCCGGGTGCGCGGCGTTGTCATACCGGTTGACCACCGTATAGGCGTCCGCCGTCATGCGCCGGGGCCGGTCAAACACGGACTTGTCCTCAAAGGATTCCAGCGGCGATTCGTTAAGATTGTTGGATTTCGCGCAGGCGTATTCGCACTTGCGGCAGCCGATGCACTCGGTTGTGTCCACCAGCACGCCATAGCCGCCGGCGACATCCTCCGCGGCGAGGACCGGTTGTGAAAGCGACATGCCCGCAAGTCCGGCGGCGCCTGCCCTGCAAAGAAACTGTCTTCTGTCCACGGTACTGCTTTCCACGTAGTAATTCCTGCCGAAACCTGCCACCTTCTTAATTGTACGTAAAAAGGCAGGAAATGCATCCGTAACAAGACACGATAAATTTGGAAAAGGATGGGGGAAAAATACGGATGCTCCCAATCGCCTGAGAATGCGGCGCGGCGAAGACGCAACCCAAAGAGTCAAGATTCAGGGGCCGGAGAAAGAATGGCAAAGCGCGGCGCCGGGCGATCTTCTTCTTGCACAGAGATTTGCAGATGTTGCGGTATGGAATCCTGCGAATGGCGATCTTCTTTCCGGCTTGTCCCATGCGCGGTTCTGCGTTACAATCACATGAGCAAACATATCAAAGAACGCGGCACGGCGACGCGGGGCCGCGCACGCGGCCAACCGGACACACGCCCGGCAAGAGGACTGGGAAAATGACAACGTATCATTTTGCGGCTGTAATCGAAAAGGACGCGGATGGCTACTATGCATTCTGTCCCGAGTTGCAGGGCTGTTACACGAGCGGCAAGACGTTTGAAGAGGCACGGTCAAACCTGACAGACGCGGTGCGTTTGCACATTGTGGACCGTTTGGCCGATGGTGAGGTGGTGCGTCCCGCCGAGAGCGTCAGCCTGACCAGCGTGGAAATTGCCGTATGAGTGATCGAACGCCGCGTCTCACAGCACGTGAGATTATCCGCATTCTCGATAGGCGCGGCTTCACACTGGCCCGATCCAGCGGCAGTCATCACATTTACAAGGATGCCTGTGGAAGACGCGTCACTGTTTCGGTTCACGGAAACGACATTCTTCACCCCAAGATTCTTCAAAGCATCCTGCGAGACATGGACCTCACGGTTCAGAATCTGCTGGATGAACTGCTACAATAGCGCCTTGGCGCTTCCATTTCCAACACCCCCATCCGCGGTGATGTTATTGTCCGCCCCGTCGGGGCAAGCTCTTATCAAGTATCGGTATACGCCCGGATCACCGCCATTCGGGACTATTCCATTTTCAGCAGGCCGTTGTCGATGGCGAAGCGCACCAGGTCGGCGCGGCTTTTGAGGCCCAGTTTGCCCGTGATGTTGGTGCGGTGCGTTTCGACGGTGCGGTCGGAGATGTGCAGTTTTTCGGCGACTTCCGCGTTGGTATGGCCGTAGACCAGCAGTTCCAGCACCTCCTGCTCGCGCTGGGTCAACAGGTCCATCCGGCTCTGTTTCTTGGCCGTGGTCCGGCCCACGTAGGGGGAAATCACCAAACCGGCAAGGGCGGGGTCAATATAGCTGTTGCCGCGGTAGACCGCACGAATGGCCTGGGTGACCTCGGTGCCGGTCGATTTCTTGAGCACGTAGCCCCTGACGCCAATGCGCAGCAGTTCCTGGAGATAGTACTCATCCTCATGCATGGTCAGCACCACGATGGCCAGAGAGGGCTTGTCCTGAAGGGCCAGCTCGGCGACGCGGTTGCCCGAAAGACCGGGCATGTTGATGTCCAGCAGCAGCACGTCCACCTTGGTGGCTTCAAGCGCTTTCAGCGTTTCCGGTCCGGTGCCGGTCTCCCCGACCACCGCAAGGTCCATTTCGCGCTCAAGGAGCGCGCGCAGGCCGCTGCGGAACACGGCATGATCATCTGCCAGTAGAATTCGTATTGCCATTGTTGTCCAATCCTGTTTGGAGCCCTGGGACTTCTCCACATTTTAGCGGTATTCTCACACGAACCGTGGTGCCTTTTCCAGCTTCCGAATGGATCTTGAGTTCACCGCCGACCAGCGCGGCGCGTTCGCGCATGCCCATCAGGCCCAGCGCGCGGGGAGATTCCTCCTTTTTCATGTCGAATCCCACCCCGTTGTCCTCGACGAGCAGGACGATTTCATTCTCGCGGCACATCAGGATCACGCTCGCCTCGGTGGCGCTGGCGTGCCGGATGATATTCGTGATGGCCTCCTGCGCAATGCGATACAGCGTTACCTCGACCTCAGGGCCGGCAAAGCGTTCCGTGTCCGGCGGTATCGCGCTCTGGTAGTCCAGGGCGAAGCCCACCCGCTTGGCCGTTTCCCCGATGTACTGCTCCAGGGCGCGGTTCAGTCCGTAGTCGTCCAGGATCGACGGGCGGACATTCCAGGCCAGCATGCGCACCTCGTCGATCATGGCCCGGATGTCGCTGCGAATCTCCGGGCACTGGGCCTGTTGGTCCCGGCAGGCGGCGCAGGACGAATCGACGGTCAGCAGTGTCTTCGACAGCATCTGTCCGAGCTGGTCGTGCAGTTCGCGGGCAACGTGCTTGCGTTCCTCCTCCTGCGCCCGCACGATTTTGCCTATGAGCTTCTGCCGGGCCGCCTCCTTCTCCTCCACGGCCCTGCGGTAGGTTTCCAGCCCTTCGGCCATCCGGTTGAACACGCTTGCCAGGTGCCCAATCTCGTCGAGAGAGAGCACTTTGGCCCGCACGGAGAAGTCGCCCTCGCGCAGTTGGTGGGTGGCGCGCACCAAGTCCCGAATGGGCCGCAGCATCACCGCGGTCAGGAAGCCGGCCAGCGAAAGCCCCACAATCATGCACAGTGTCAGGCTGATGGCAAGAGACTTGGTGATGGAACCCATCTCCCGCGCGATGGTCCTGTCGCCCACGCCCAGGCGGACCATGCCCAGTTTTCCGTCGCCGATGGGCACGGTGACCTCCAGAATAAGCCCTTCATTGCGGGCGTACGCCCGCAGACGCCCGGTGGACAGTTGCGCATTGGCCTTTGTCTCCAGCAGATCCGCCGGAACCTCTGTGGGTGACAGCGTGGCATGGCAGGCGGCGCACAGATCGCCGTTCTTTCCCAGCAAGTCCGCCGGGGCCTCTTTTGGGAAGGTAAACCCGTGCGAAATGATGCTGCCTTGGGCATCTTGCACCACGATGTAGCGCACGTCGGGAAACTCGCCCGTAGTCCTGTTCACTTCCACGTTCGTCCCGGCCGTATTGTTGGCCTCGACCAGTGAATTCAGGCGTCCGGCAAGGGACATGGCAAGGGACAGCGCCGCCTCGCCATGCATCTGATAGTGCGTGCGCAGCATCCCGGTGCGAATCTGATAGAACGCCATGCTCCCGAACAAGACGGTCGTTATCAGCACAATTCCGAGGATTTTCACGAAGATGGGCGCGGAAAGCGCCCACCAGCCCAGCTTCTCCGCCCATCGGCGGGACAGTTCATGGAATTTGTTCTTTTCCACCGGTCCTCATTCTTTTCCGCATCTGCGGCATGGTGTTCCGTGCCGCATGGTGCGCCTCCATTATATAGAGACCACCCCTGTTAACAAACAAACGCCCCATGTATTTCCCGGGCGGGCGGCCGGGCAGGGGGGCGCTCCAAAGATCGGCACCCCGCAGAAGCAATCATGAACGGTCAGCGGGGGGCCCGGCACCCCATGGAAGACAGCAGCAGCGCGGCCGCGGCAAGCGTCGCCAGCGACACGATGATTCCCGCGTACATGCGCACGGGGCGGTACACAAACGCCGCGCGATGTGTGCCGGCGGGGATCTCGATGGCCTTGAAACCGTCGTCGGCCCGCAGCAGCGGCACTTCGGCATCGTCCACATAGGCGTACCAGCCGGGATACCAGGCGTCGAGACACACCAGGATTCGGGGTCCGTCCAGCGGCCCGATGTCCAAGTCGACCCGGTTCGCCCCGCGGGACGCAATCTTGACAAGGCCGTCCTCGTCGTCGTTGTCGGACAGCAGGTTGGCTTCCGTTATTTCAAAGAGGCCGCTGCCGCCCATCGTGGTGACGGTGAATGCCACATCCATGGATGCGCAGTCCGGCAAGGGCAATTCCGCCACGGTTCCGGCGGAGGCACTCAGGGGAATCTTCCTGCCCAGTTCCGTCTGGTCGGTGGCGCGATCTTTGAACACCGTCTCGATGGTGCCGGAACAGGAACCGCGCCAGTTCAGTCGCAGCACACTGTGCACCGCGCCCGCCGGACCGGCGGGCCGGCCGTCCACGAGCGTCGGGAGGTTCAGCCGCAAATCCTTGCGCACCTTGGCGCCCGCCTTTACGGGCGCGCCCAGCAAGGGTGTCATGACGGACTGCTGCCGGACATTTTCCGAGACGCCGCTGTTCTTGAGCGTCTTGGCGTCCACTTGGGGCGCGGCCAGGTTCGCCGCGTCGGGGAGAAACACGGTGGTGGCCGCGGGGAACAGGCTGCTTTTGCCGGGTAGGGGGCCTTTTACCCATTGCCGCGCCAGCCAGAAGGAACGCTTGAACAGCAGGTTCGTGCGCTGGTTTTCGGCCAGGGATTCCTGCCGTGCGAGGCGGCTGTACTTGCGCGCCAGCACGGGATCACACAGCGCCTCCCAAGTCTGGCGCAGATTCAGCGGGTCGTAGCCGTTTATAAGATGACGCAGCCGGAAGAGCTGGCGGTTGGCCTTGGCGTCGGTCTGACGGTGGTTGTCCTGCGGAAACGATGCGGTCTGCGCGGGGATCGCGGGCATGCGGACGCGGGTCATCATGGGGACATAGGCCACGTTCCAGGACAGCGTTTCCAGGAAAATGAGCAGCGGCAGCAGCACCGTGACACCGCCGAAGCGGGGAAACACGCGCGCCGCCACCATGACCGCCAGCGCCCCCGCCGGCACGGCGGCCACCCAGGGCGTGACGCCGAGGTAGTGTGTGGGATGCATCCATTTCCACAGCAGGAGGATTAGCGTTCCGCCCAACACTGTGAGCAGCATCGTTTCCAGCAGCGCCGCCCACCATGCGCCCGGTTTGCGGGTGAGGCCGTCCACGCCCAGCCCCGCCAGCAGGCTGAGCGGCAAAAGTGCGAGGTCGTAGGCACGTGAATAAGCCGAGGGGGCGAAGGGCGTAAGTTTGCTTACCAGCCACGACACCGGCAGCGGCGGGCCGAAACTGCAATCGAGCAGCACCAGATACACGCCCGCAAACAGCAGC
>CAIXUF010000698.1 GCA_903922535.1 Candidatus Hydrogenedentota bacterium | reverse complement strand
TAGAAGCATCTTGCTTCTGGAAAAGTACGCCAGCCAGGATCCCAACTCCGCATACTCATCACTGCGCATGATGTCAATCGCGCTGAAAATGGGCCATCCGTGAACCGCCTGCCAAACCAGAGCCGGGGAAAAAAGGGCGAAAGCCATTGCCACCGCCAACCAGTACCCTTTTTGGAGAAGCTCCACCCGGGCGCGAGTTGCCAACAGCCCAAACCCAACCCCCATCATGAAGAGCAGCACCGTGGGATGGTCCAGCAGGCCCACACCCCATGCCAAGCCCGCCAACCACCACAGACGTCGGTTGCCTGTTCTCAGGGTCCGCACGACAAGCAGGGCTGAGAGCGTCCACCAGAAGCCCTCATAGGACCAAGTGTTGGCGGAACTGGCCGCGAACAAAAGAAAAGGCGCGACAAACACGCCAAGGCCTGTGATAGAAATGGCAAAACGCCGCCCCCCCAACTCTCTCGCGAGCAGGCCCGCGACAAGCATGCTGGCTGAACCAGCAACAGCGGGAAAGAACCGGACAGCCAACTCGGTTCCGCCCAGTACGGCCGTCGATAACCATATCAACCACAACTGCAGCGGAAAGGTCTCGGCGCAGCACGTCAGCGAATGCTTTGAGGACACCATCACGTACAACTCGTCTATGTACAAATTGAAAAATGATGCGGTGGCAAGGTGCAGAAGCAGACTGAAAACCGCCAGCGCCCACACAAAAGCAGTATCGCGCCAGAAACTGGAATTCGGGTCCGTCATCGCGTTGTGCGCGGCGGCCCGGCCGGCTGGTGTATCAGTTCCGCGCTGAATGAAAAGTTCCAACCCGCCCATCAAATAGAATCCTTTCCAAGCCTGGCCGAGTCTGTCGATGCATCCTCTTGGACGAGATCATACCCTCCATTCCGGCAGGCGTGCAAACGGCATCGGCATGAAAAGCGGCAGAAGGCGCCGTTGCGGAGGATCTGCATGAACCGGCAAAAGCCCGGGCCGAAGGAAGAGGCCGCGCTGCTCCCTTCGCCCGTATCGGGCACGGTCGAGTGCTTGCGCATGAGAGGGTGTCTTCGTGCTGTAATGGCGGGGACGCCAAAGGATGACTTTTCGCCCGTGGTGGAAGGTGCGGTTATTTCCTTGACAACACTTTTAGCGCTCCGGCGGCATTTGAAACGAATTCGTGAAAGGAGCGCACTTCGAGAAGTCTTCTGAAGATGTAGCGCCAACGGAAGTAGAAACGGCGATAGGATTCCCGGTGCAGGCGCACCAACTCACCGTCAGACAGGAATTCGTTCCAATGGTCCACCCGGAAATCAGGACTGGGATTACGCACCCACGCTTCCCAGCGCCCGGTCACTGCCAGGCCGCGCGATACAGCCTCCTCATAGAGCTGCGTGTGCGGGTACAGGTTAAGGATCGCGATTTGCGCGTAATCCGGGTCAAGCTGGATTAGGAAATCGATGTTCTTCCGCACGTCCGCTGCGGTTCTCTCTGTGGGAAGTCCGATCATATAGTCCGCAACGGTTTTAATGCCCAATTCACGGCACCACCGGAATGCCTGCCTGATCTGCACGACCGTGGCGCCTTTGTTCAAGCGGACCAGTCCCTCATCAGAGCCCGTTTCCACACCAAACGCTATGAGACGCAGTCCGGCCGCTCTTGCGCGCGCCAGGGAATCATGTGTTACGCCGTTCACGCGACCGCGAAAATCCCAAACAATTTCCAGATTACGGCGTTTCAGTGCGCAACAAAACTCTTCCACCCGCTTTGGGGTGATGTTAAACAAATCATCATAGAAGTGAAACTCGCTGTATCCAAGGTTGATGCCGTCCTCAATTTCGTCCATAACCAACTCAAGATTTCTGGGGCGGTACTTCTTGTAGGGAACATCGCAAAAAGCGCACTTGCACGGACATCCCCGGCTTGTCAGAATCGTCATGAGCCTGCTCTTCAAGCCCACAACGCTGCTGTAGTTGATGTGCTGGATGTAAGAACGGTCAGGCGGGGGAATCGAGTCCACGTTTTCCACATAGGCGGCGGGAACGCGCAAGTAATTGTGAAATCGCCCGTCTCGCATGTGCGGGTCGATATGGTGGCCTATGGTTCGCGCAGTGTATAGTCCTGTAATGAAGCTATAGTCCTTATTGTGCTCTATGCATTCAAGCAGGGCGGAAAATGTATATTCCCCCTCGCCCACAACAATGGAATCAAACTGCGAAAGCGACGCACTTTCAACAGGGAATGCGGTGGGATGGTGGCCGCCGAGGCACAAATGGGCATTCGGAACCGCCTTGCGCGCTGTGTCAGCGGCCATGATGACATCAATCATCGAAATTGTGAAGCTCGTAAAACCCAGCACATCCGGCGAAATGTCGCGGATTCTCTTTTCAAGTGCGGCGTGAGAACAGTTTTCACCCACGCAGTCCAAAAAGAAGTACTGATGCTGTGGAAGTGCCTTCTGGGCATGGGAAAGCACGTACAGCGGCCCCAACGGCGGGAACTTGCCAAAATCAGACGACTCGAGGAATCCCCTTCCTTGTGCGTCCGGAAACTCGGGGACAACATTCTCGGCAGGTGGATTTATGATAAGGATCTTCATGACTCGGAAGTATTCTACTTGATATGATGCCTGATCGCAATGGCGCGGACAAGCGGCCAACCCAATCCGCGCCCGACGCGGCGAATTGAAAAGGGGCGCTTGGTCATGATAGGTTTGCGGTTCCATGCCGAATACTCATTGCCAGGAAGGCCCTTCGGCAGTTATGGCGCATGCAGAAGAGGTTCCATCTGTGGATAAGACATCCATCCGCGTTGCCGAAAAAGGCCGACCGGGTGTGCCCAGCGCTCTTCTGGCCGCCGGACTGCTGGCCGTGCTTGGCGGGGGCCTGGCCCTTCGGTTCTGGCATTTCTCCTCTCTGTCACTTACCCACGACGAACTCACCTCGGGGATCTTCAACCTCGGGGCGCCGGATCTGCTGACGCATTTTTGCCTCATCAACATAGGCTGTCCAGACCAGACACCCGTCTTTTGCGGGATGCAGTATTACTGGGCGAATTGGTTCGGGATTTCCGTCGCGACAATACGCATCCTCCCCCTGGTGATCAGCGTACTCACCATTCCGTTTTCTTACCTTGTGGCGTCGCGCTGCTACGGGCGCACTGCGGGCTGGGTGGCCACGGTCTGCTTTCTGCTCTCTCCCATCAACATTTGGTGGGCGCAAGGCTCGCGCTTCTACACGCTGATGCCCCTTTGGGGAATGCTCTTCCTGTACACACTGATCAGGCACCGCGAAGACCATTCGTGGAAATGGGGCATTGCCCATTTGATTGTGACATTCGCGATGCTGTGGAGTTTCCTGACCACACTGTTCCTCGTGGCAACGGAGCTTTGTTTTCTGCTGGTATGCGGACGCAACCGGCCGCGCCAGACGATCGTATGGGGAGCGGCCCTGTGCATGATCACGGCCCCCACGCTGGCATGGATACGCATGATGCCCTACTACATCAGCAATGGATCGGGAAGACCGAATCCCTTTGTACTGGCCAGCGCCCTTGTCGGCAATGACAGCATGCACCTCAACATCGACATTCCACGGCCAATGGTCTCCCTGGAGTGGGGAAGCCTCGACACTTGGATGAACTGGG
>CAIXUF010000697.1 GCA_903922535.1 Candidatus Hydrogenedentota bacterium | reverse complement strand
TGCCTCCACGGCAATCCGGCCCATCGACTTGCCGGTGGCATCTATAAGATGCCATTCCTTCTTCACGTCCCCCAATTTGGGGAAATAGGTACTCACAAGGCTATCCTCCTGGTCAAGCCAAGACACACCAATCGACTTATAGCGTATAAACGTAACGGGGCGCGTAGCATAGCAAACGGCGGGGCTGGGATGCAAACGTTTTTCGCGGAAGACAGGTTCCTTCGGCGGGAACCGGTGGGAGTCATGGGAATAATGAAAAGAATGGGAGGAAGGGGAGGGGAAGTTGAAGGCACACGAATCCGGGTATTGTGCCGGCCGACTCGGCCGTTCGTGTGCGTCCGTGCAGGTCCGTGTGCGTCCACACACACCCGCCTTGGCAACTCTTGCCGGCCCTGCTCATTTGTTTACAGGGGTTTGGGGGGCGTCAATGCGCTGGAGGTTCCAGATTTTGGCGTATTTCAGGAACACACTGAAGGCGGACAGCCCGCACAGCACCGCGCCATGATACCCATCAAGAAAGCCGAGCCGCCAAACGTACATCTTGAAGAACTTCTGCACGGGACGCAGGGTCAGGTCGATCAGGCGGGTGCGCTTGCCGCGGTCATAAGCGTCCTGCGCGCCCCAGGTGGTGAAGCGCATGGATGTGTTGAAATACTCGTCAAAGGTGCGGTAGGTGTCGTGGTACATGACCTCATTGATCTTGCCCACGCTCCCCTCCACCACGACCTTGGAGTGGACGCGCCGGTCCAAATAACGGCCCTTGGCCGTGCGAAACAGACGCAGGTTGTAGTCGTGATGCCAGCCGCAGTGTCTGATCAGCTTGCCGAAGAAATAGGAATGGCGCAGGATGTCGTAGCCGTCAAGACTGACGGGGTCCTGGACAATGCGCTTGATCCGGTCAATGAGCGCATCGGAAAGAAACTCATCGGCGTCGAGGACCAGGGTCCATTCGGTGGTGATTTGCGGCAGCGCCCAGTTGCGCTGGGCGGCGGCGTTAACATACTCATGAATGACAACGTGACTGCTGAAACGGCGCGCTACCTCGTCGGAACCGTCGGAGCACTTGGGATCGACGACACAGAAGAGATCGTCCGCCCAGCGGACGCTTTCAAGGCAGCGCTCGATGCGGTCGCGGGCGTTGGGCACGAGTATGAGCACAGTCAGGTCATTCAAGGGATGATCGCTCCATGGGCCGGTTTCCTACCGGCCACCTTCCAGCAATTGTGCATAGACGGCCAGGGTCCGTTCCACCATGCGGGGCGCCGTGAATTCCTCCTCCACCAGACGGCGTCCCTCCGCAGCCCTGCGCAGGGCCTCGCCGCGGTGCTGAAGGCAGTCCACGAGCGCCGCGCCAAGCGCTTCGGCGTCGCGCACCGGAACGAGCCAGCCGGTGCGGCCGGGCAGGACCATTTCATAGGCGCCGCCCGCGCGGGCGGCCACCACGGGTGTGCCCGCTGCCAGCGCCTCCAGAATGGAGGTGCCCAATCCCTCGGACCAGCTTGAGGACACATAGACCGTCCCGGCGCGAATCACGCGGGGCGCATCCTCGCGACGGCCCAGGAAACGCACCTGGTCCGCAATGCCCAGTTGGGCGGCCTTCTTTTCCAGGTCGGCGCGCAACGGACCCTCTCCTGCGATGACCAGCCACAGGTCGGGCACGGACTTGCGGGCAAGGGCCACGGCGTCGAGCAGGTTGGCGTGGTCTTTGTGGCCCACCAGGGAACCGGCGGACACGACCAGCGGCACCTGTTCAGGCACGCCCATTTCGGCGCGGGACAGGGGTTCAACATCCACGCGCACAAGATCAACGGCGCTGTGCACGACGGTGAGCCGGTCGCCCACGGTGCCGAATTCGCGCATGACCTCGGCCACCTTGTACGACACGCAGACGATGCGGTCGGGCTGGGCATATTTCCAGCGGTTGAGCCAGTGACCCTTGGGCGGAAAACTGACGCGGCGTGCCGCGATGATTTTGGGCCGGGCCCCGCCCAGGAACTTCCCCGCCAGCACGGCAATCCCGTGCGCGTGGCTGCTGTGGGCATGGATGATGTCGATGTGTTCGCGGGCGCAAAGCCGGGCGAGCTGCCATGCGCTGTACAGGTCGAATTCGCCGCGCAGGGGCAACGAAACACGCGTGACCCACGCGCCGCTGTGCGCGTTGTTCAGAAAAGGAGCGCCCCCCTTCCCCACCAGCCAGACCTCGTGGCCGCGTTCGGCCAGCCCCTGGATGAGCCAACTGGCCTGCTGCTCGCCGCCACGCCAGCCGGTCTGTTCGTCGAGGTGGAGTATCTTCACGTTGTCCGCCCCCTGCCGCTGCCGTTCACCGGGCCTGGGACCGGCGCTGGCGATGGATCTCCATGGCGCGACGGTAGGCGTGCTCGGTGCGCCGGGCAAACACCTCAAGCGTGAAATCGGCGAGCACCCGCTGGCGTCCCATGCGCCCCATGCGCGCGCGCATCTCCGGGGATTCGGCCATGCGCCGCAGCGCCCCGCCGAGCGGCTCCACGGAGCCCGCATGCACCACCAACCCCTCCACGCCGTCGGAGACAATTTCCTTGAGTCCGCCGTAGTCGGAGGCAATCACCGGGATTTCGAGGGCCATCATCTCTTTCAGGCTGAACGAGGAGGTGTCGCAGTCGATGGACGGCTGCGCACCGATGTCCACGGCCTGCAGACAGTGTTCCATGTCCTCCCGGAATCCGGCAAAGGTCACGCGGTCGGTAATGTGCAGGTCGGCTGCAAGTTTCTTCAGGTCTTCCTGCAGCGAACCCTGGCCCAGGCACAACACCTTGAGTTCGGGATGGTACTTCGCCAGGTGGCCGACGGCACGAAACAGAAACTGGTGGCCCTTGGCGGGCACCAGACGCGCGGCGATGCCGCAGACCAAATCAGCGTCGGTGTAGCCGAATTCGGCACGCGCCGCGGCTCGCCGTTCAGGATCGGCGCGGTATGCATCAGCGTCCACGCCGTTGTGAACGGAGCAGAGCCGGGTGGGATCAAAGGCGCGCTGCCCGCCCAGGGTTTTGCGGACCACGTCGCAGACGACAATCTGAAAGTCGGTCCATTCGCGGTTGAGCAGGCGGTTGGGCAGGTGTTCCTTCACCGTGTAAGTGTTGTGGCGCGTGCGCACAAGGCACACGGGGAATCCAAGGCCGCGGTTGGCCAGGGCCAGCGTCCAATGGTCCTGCGATCCGTTGACGTGCAGAATGTCGGGGCGCTCGCGGCGGATGAACTCTTTTGCGCGGCGCAGGTCGGCCGCCCAGGAGAGCGGGCGCAGGCCGCCGCGGAAATTGAATTGATCCATCACCTCGCAGCCCGCGTCGCGGGCGGCATCGACAAGCACACTGCCGCTGCGGCACGCGACCGTGACGCGGTGCCCGAAACGCACCAACTCGCGGGCGAGGCTCTGCACGTAGCGCACCTGGCCGCCGCCCTGCAGGTGGAAGTCGGCGATGAGAATGTTCAGTCGCGAATCGTCCATGGACTGCTGGCTTTCCACCGGTTGCTGGCGGCGGTCTATGCGCTCTGCTCCGCCGTGTCGGGAACCGCCGGAAGCGTCTCGGCGCCCTCTTCGGCGAAGAGCCCCGCCGGCGTCTGGCCCATGAGGGCCGTTTCGGATGCGAGCAGGGCCTGAATGCGGGAATTGGTATTTTCAAGCAAATCCACCGCCGCCGTGAGCTCGTCCTCGACGGACGCGAATTCCTCGGAGCGGATGATGGAGATTTTGTCTTTGCGGGACATGGATACAGATCGGAAGAGCACACG
>CAIXUF010000696.1 GCA_903922535.1 Candidatus Hydrogenedentota bacterium | reverse complement strand
CGGAACATTTGAGCCCAACGGCCTGGCCTTGACGACCGGTTTTGCAAACGCCGGCGGCTATGTGACCCTTGCGTTCGAAAACGCCGTGGAGGCCCGCCCGCTTCCGGTTTCTGTAGAGGTCATCAAGGTCGTTGAGCAATGGAAGCCGGGAGAGATCGCCAGGGTCGAACCGGATTGTCCCTTTGACGAACGGCTGGTGATGCTGCACAAAGGCGACTTCGACGGCCAGCCCGACCAGTACAAGTTCGAGTGGAGAACGGCTCCGGACATGGATGGAACCCCGCCGCCGTCCGAAGTGGATGAACTCACACATAAGCCGACCTACGCCAACTGGAATGCGTTCACACCCGACCCGGCAGACGGGATTGGCGCGCACTCCATCACGATCGAAGGACCCGGCGTGTTTACGCTGAGCGACAACTGGTTCGTCTGCCGCTACACGAAGAAACCCGCAGGAGCGAAAGCGTGGCCGGACGATTGGAGTGATTGGACGGAAGCGCAGGAGGCGCCGGGCTGGATCAAGCGCGTGGTGGGCAAGGTGAACCCGTTCACCCAGCGCGCCACGGGCGGTGGGATCGAAGGCGCCGAGGTGGCCTTCTCCTCCTTTGGTGACAACACCGTCAATACGACGGTGAGCATGATCAGCCAGGCCGGGCCGCGCTGGGGCGGCGACGTGCCCCTGAACTGCACGAACCTGAATGACTTCGGTCTCATCGAGATTTACGAAACGGTCTTTGGCCGCGGCCGCGCGCTGAGCATTGACAACGGCGTGAACTATCCGCCCGCGAACAATGCCCTGCTGCTCGCCGCGGGCCGCGTGGCCGACCTGTACATGCTGCTCGGAAACGAAGCCTATGCCGATGCGGCCGATCCGACCATCGCCTATGGCACCGACGACGCCTGGGCCTATGGCACCGAGGCCACTTCTATCCACTGCTTCATGAACCAGACCAGCAGCCTGCTCGAGGAAGAACTGGCGCTCCTGCGCGGCCGTGACAATTCGCTCAGTCCGCCGGTCTCGACTTCCCCCGTGTACAACCGCCTCGTCTGGAACTTCACGAATGACATGAACGGCGGTGAGGTGGCCTATGCATTGAACTACAACATCCAGGACGCCTCCGGGAACGCCGACGGTGTCATCAACGAATCTGACGCCAAGAAACTGTATCCGCAGGGCCATGGCGATGCCTGGGGACACTATCTGAGCGCCGTCAAGCGGTACTACAAACTGCTCCGTCATCCGAATTTCGCGTGGATTCCGCGGGCCGAAGCCGTGATGGTGGGCGGTGTCGCGGTAACGGTGGACTACATGGACGAGCGCAAGTTCGCCAAGGCGGCGGCGGCGCGGGCGCATGCGGGTTCCGAGATCATGAATCTCGCCTACCGGCAGTATTACACGGAAGACCCCGCGGGCCAGTGGCAGGGCTACCATGACACGGACAGCGACCGGGCGTGGGGCGTGAGCGAATGGGGCAGCCGCGCCGGCATGGGCGCCTACTTCGACTGGGTCGAGGGCAACGCCATCCTGCCGCCGAAGGACACGGACCCCACGCACACGGGCATCAAGAAAATAGATCGAACCACGGTGCGGGACCTGGCCGAGATACCGGCCGCATACGCGCAGATCGAGGCCGTGCTCGCGAACGCCAACACCGGGCTCAATCCGCTGGGACTGGCGAAAGACGTCACGCCCTTTGATATTGACCCGTCGGCCATCGATGCGGGCCAGACCCATTTCGAGCAGATCTACGAGCGCGCTCAGGCTGCGCTCGGCAACGCGATCAAGGTCTTCAACAACGCCACCAACTGCACGCAGTTGCTGCGGCGCCAGTCCAATACCCTCGCTGATTTCCAAAGTGATGTGGTCAATCAGGAGGCGGATTACGACAACCGCCTCATCGAGAGCTTCGGTTATCCCTATGCCGAGGATATAGGCCCGACCGGGACCTATCCCACGGGCTACAACGGACCCGACCTCTATCACTACGACTATGTGG
>CAIXUF010000695.1 GCA_903922535.1 Candidatus Hydrogenedentota bacterium | reverse complement strand
GGTGGGGATGCCAACCTTTTGTTCAAGGTTGGCCATGATGATTTCGTAGAGCTTCTTTTCCTGCTCGTGCAGGCAATTCTGAAAGAGCTGCCCGAATTCGTCAGCGTCCGCGGGGGTGCGGCTGGATTTACCTGCCAGGCGGGATAGGCGGCGGATCTTGCTTTCGCTCATGTCGTGCGTCTCCGTGTGAATCACTTGCCTTATACAGAATCGATGGCGGGCTTCAGCGCCTCCACGGCCGCCGCGAACTTGCCGTCGTTTTTGATGGTGCGCGGGGAGACGCCGGTTTGTTCGGAAAGTTTTTCGGCGGTAGATTGCTGGGGGTAAGAGTTGCCCTCATCAATCTTGCCGCTCTTCCCTCCAAGGCCGCCTGGGTTTGTAATTATCTTCTTCTGCGCGTTGTACAGCATCCCCCGCAGCAGACTCGCCGACGTGGGGTTCGACGCAAGAACCGCCTTTACTTTGTCAACTGTCTTGCCTGATACCTTGGCTCGCTCACCGACAGCATCGCGCGTTTGACCCTGTGGTAAATTTTCCTTAGGGTTCACCTTCACCCCGGCCTTCATCCGCACCTTCGCCGCCGCCGCGATGATCGGCTCCGGAGACACGAAGGGCCGCGGCGCATACTTGCACGCCCGCGGCCCCGGTGGTGTTGGGAGTCTACTTCGGATCTTCGTCGAACATGCTGGCCTGAGCTTTTTCGGCAAACGGAACCTTCGGGTCAAATCGAAAGCCATGATCGCCGTCCACAGGGAACCTGTGATCTACCTCGTTCATGCTGACTTCGAATGGAACGCCGTCAGGGAAGGCCGCGCAACCCGTGCCAATTGGATTTGTCCGGCTGCATAGATCGCATTGTGACAAGAAGCTCATTTCCGGTACCTCCACGCCCATTGTACCACCCCTACCCCAGCCGGCGCGCCACTTCCTTGGCGGCATCCTGGTCGGCCTCCGCGTACTGCATCGTGATCGCCACGTCGGCATGACCCAGCGCCACCCGCGCGCCTTCAATGCCGAACTGTGCCCGCGCCCTGGTGGCGAAGCTGTGGCGCAACTGGTAGGCGAACCAGTGCGGCAGGATCTCCGCTTCCTTGAGGGGCCGCCCCAGCTTCTCGGCCAGTTTCTGGTTCCGGGTCGCGACCGCCCGATCGATCGCCTGGCTGATTTTCTGCGGGTGGTACTGTTCCCCCACCGTCCGATCCGTCAGCCGTGGCGTCGGCTGCTGGTTCTCGCGCCGGCCGTCACCCGTGCGGGTGTCGGAACGCTCCACCAGCGCATCTTCCGGGCTGAACAGCACATCGGTGATGCCGCGGCGGCTCATGAACTCACGCAGCACCTCCTGAGCGTCCGGACCGAACCACAGGACGCGCTGCTGCCCCTTGTGGGCGTTCTTGTGCTCCTTGAGTTCGCAACGCCACACAGGGCCGCTGGTGTCGATCATCGTGGCACGAAGCCCCACCACTTCCCCCGGACGCGCGCCCGTGGCCCACAGGAGCTGCACCAGGCCCGCCATAGGGCGCGACAGCCAGGGAAGCGTCTCTTTCACGGTCTCCCACGGCACCGGCGCCACTGTGCGGCCCTCAGGGGCCGTGGTGTGGCCACGCCGCAACCCTTCGACGGTGCAAATCGCCTGGTAGACCGGAAGGCTCACCAGGCCGCGCGACACCGCCCACTTGAACATCCGCCGGACGAACGCCAGGTTGCGGTTGCACTGGGTGCGGCAATTGCCGGTTTTGACGTAGAGCGCCTGTAGAACCAGCAGATCGCAGGGACGGAATGATTCGGCGCTGACGGACCCGTAGTTGTCCTTCAGCGGCTTGCAGGCGCGGGCGATGCCGGCGGTGGTGCTGTGCTTGAACCCATAGTATTGCTCGGCATGCTCCAGGTAGGCGGCGATGATTTGGGTGATGGTGGGCTTGTCGTCCGCTCGGGGCAGTGGCCGCCCGCCATTGGCCAGCAGTTCGGCGAGCATGCGGCCGTAGCGCTCGTGCGCCTGTTGGGTGCCCCACTGGCCCAGGTAGAGACGCTGGCCGCCGACCGTCATGTAGGCCAGATCGCCTTTGCGCTCGTTGCGGTGACGGCACAGTTTGGGGACGCGGGGGCCGGCCGATTCTGCGGCCCGTCGGTTTCGAGAAGGCGGGGGTGCTTCGTGGGTACCCCCCCCACCCCCCCCTTGAGCTTTGGATTTTCGACCCACCCCGGTGCCGGTGGATGCGCGGAGGCCCTGCTGTGAAGTGGCGGTGATGTTGCTCTGTTGCGCAAGTTTCCTGGTGTTTTCCATGGTGCGTTCTCCTGAGATTCTGTACAGTTACAGCATCTCTGGTTTACCGCACTGGTGCTGACAGGAACACATGTCATTGCGCATCAGTAAGTTAGCTGGCGCGCCCGGCTGGACTCGAACCAGCGGCATTCAGCTTAGAAGGC
>CAIXUF010000694.1 GCA_903922535.1 Candidatus Hydrogenedentota bacterium | reverse complement strand
CGTCAGGCGGAATGGCCAGCGTGCTTCCTGCCGGATGGGTTGCCTTGAGTGAGTAACCCTTCTTGCTGGCTGGGTCGCCGTACCAGTCTGGGTCGGCGCGCAATTGAATGCGGTCATTGTTGATGCTGTAGGCCTTTCGGCCCTGCTCGTAGGAGAAATACACAACGTTGTGCAGCAGGTCGGGCGGGATGAAAAGCGAACTGTGATAGCCCGAATAGTCGCGCGTGCCGCCGTCGGTCATCTCGCCCGAGTCGGAGCAATCCGCCAGGTCCACGCCGATCCAGTTGCCCCCGCCGAAACAGGCGTCTATGCCCTGGTCGGGGTGGGCCGCCAGGAATTCCCGGTTCAGCCGCCGGAATTCTTGGTCCGCGGTGAGGGGATCGCTCCCCGCGCCGGGCGCGATGTCGTAGCGCCATTGGAATCCGCCCCAGTCACGGGTCTTCCGGTCGAGCAGGTCCAATTGCCACTGCGTCGCGGCGGGGCTGGACTGGTCGATGGACGGACCGGACATTTTCATCGCGCCCGCGAGGTCACGGTCGGCCTGGCACCCGTCGTTGCGCAGGAAGGTTGGAAACCAGACCTTCAGCTTCATGCCGGACTTGTCCAGATACCGCACCGCCTCCCCGAAATCAGGGCCGTTCCAGCTTCCCCAAGCGTCATACCAGCCCGCATCGTCCCACAGCACGCCCGCGCCCGCATAGCGGGCCAGGTCGGTGTAGTACAGGTCCAGCGCCAACCGGCAGCCCCAGTTGTCCTCGCCGCCTCCCGTGTTGACCCACGGAGAGGGCCAATCCACCGCATAGCGGGGCTGGGCAAAGTACGCCGCGTGCTTGTTTTGCCACAGGTACTGGTACTGCCAGTCCAGGACTTGGTTTCCCATATCGTCCAGGTCGCCCGCGAAGCAGCCGGTGAACACGCGCGGCGTGTCGAACTGTTCCCCCGGTTTCAACTGCTTGGTATATCCCGCGATAAGCAACCGGCAGTGGAACGCCGACCCGTCGGCCGTGCCCAGCGGTGCGGACCAGGATCCCAGGTAGTCCCAACCGAAAAAGACCCCATGGCGGGCGGGTTCGTCATAAAGCATCATGAACGGCAGATGGTCGCTGGATGCCGTGGAGGCAAAGGTGGTGGCGTATTCTGGGCCCACCTTTTCCGTGACCAGGCGCTGCGACCCGTCGTAGGCCTTGCCGCCCGTAAGATGACTGAAGGTGAGGCCCGTCTTGCAGTCTTCGCCCATCAGCCGCATGTCGAGAAGACCGGCCTCGGAAACGGTCATGTCCTGGGTGCCCGCATTCTCATACGTCGTCCATTCGCGCATCACCGCCGAGCCGGGGTACACGATGAAGTGCCGGGTCACCGCCAGCGCTCCGTTTGTCAAACGTACGTCGAGTTCCGACTTGCCTTGCGGCAACTGCTTCGTCGCCCAGGTGTCCAGCTTCCAGCCGCCGCCCTCACCCGAGCACGCCTGCCCGTTCACCGTCACGCTGAATTCCGGCGATGCGCCGCCCTGCACATACTCTTTCGGCGGGCTCACGGCCTTGTTCAGGAACGACGTGAGTTCGAAACGGCCGCCGGAAAGCGTCAGTGTGCGTTCCATGCGCAACGTGCCCAGCACCCATACGGCGTCAGGCAAGGCGGCCGTCTCCGCGCGGACATAGGCGTCTCCGCCCGATATTTCCGCAGGCGCTCCGACAGATACCGCCAGAACCGCCGCCACAAGAACTGAGAGTTTCAGCCGCATGCGTGTTTCCTTTCGTGCCTGGCACTGAGGCTAGAATAGCAGAAAGCCGTTCCCATCCGTTCCATCGGTCCGCTCCGGGTCTGGGAGTTATCAACAGGGGGTGCTGTGCGCTATGATAAACATGGCGGTCGATGAAGTGCATCCGCAAGATCACCGGGTTACAGGGGCTTGCGAAGCGTTACAAGAGGGAGAGCAGGCGCGATGGCGTATCGATTGGACGAGTATGTCGTGTACGGTGAACTTTGGAACAAGAGCAACTACTTCACGTACGGCAACATTGTGCTTCGCGGTGAAGCACCCGGGGAAGAAACGGTCCTGCGCGTGGAACTGACGGGCAACTGTGACAAGGATTTGCGCGGCAGGCATTTCCGGTTCATGCCCGCCGGGGACGCCGGCGACGGCCCGATCTTTCACGAGGAAGACCATCCCCCGTTTCAGATGAGGCAGATTGGCCCGACCGGTGACATGACCGCACAGGGCTGGGTAAAGGTGATGCCCTGTTCGGTCGAGGAGTTTATGCGCCGCGCCGAACTGGGTGAAGCGCCGCCGACCGCATGGAAGCGGAAACTGTATCTCGAATGGTACGGCCAGAACGGGCGCGTTGTGATTGAGATGGCCGATCCGGTGGTGGAGGAATGCGTGCGTGAACCGAAACGCGGACGGGATGCTGATGCTGATGCTGAAGATGAGGGGGACTGGGTTCCGCTGCCCAACTTGGCGCTGCCGCCCGATCTGGGGCAGTCAGGCCCTCCCGCCGCGCCGGAAATCACAATGATCACCCGCGACGAGGATGGAACGCGCGTCGAGCAATGGACGCCGTCCGAACGCGATGGGGAGGAGGAAGACGACCCGTCGCAGTCCACTCCGCTCCAGCGTCACCTCGATGCCGAGTCGGCCGCCATTGACCGTGCCCTGCATTTCTCCCCCTGCGGCGAGGACTCCGACGACGACTCCATCCGGGAAATGGAACTGATGGACCACTGCATAGACCATTGCCAGGAACAGCCGTATTTCCTGCTCCTGCAAGACACCGACAAACTTCCGCCGGACGGGGAACTCGATGACGTTCACGTCGAAGCGGAACTCAAGGGCCTGCTCGCGCAGTTGGCCATGATTGGCGTTACCCTGGACGTGTGCGAACACTTCACCCCCCGCGACTGCTACCGTCTGCTGCGGGACAGGGTGCTGCTGGAGCCCGGCGCGTATCCAGAACTGGTCGGCACCGGCTGGGTCACGCACATTTCGACCTATGAGTACTGCAAGGAATGCGATGCGGAAATGGAAAGGGAATTCGAGGGGCTGCCGGAGTGCCCGCTTTGATTTCTAGAGGGACGGCATGGGTTTTGGGCCGGCGCATGCGGGTCGCAGCCGGGCGCCTTCAGGGTGGAATACCGGCCATGACGATTCCGTGGTGGCACAAGACGACGGTATGCCAAATCTATCCGCGCTCGTTCCGGGATGGGCGGCGTTTTCCCGCCGCCTCTCTGGCCGCGTTCGTCAGGCGCCCATTCCCGTCATGGGCGTGACCGGCCCAGCACCACCACCATGAACGTGTCCGGTTTGGGAATGGGTCTGGTCTTTGCGTTGGCCTGCGGTCCGAACTCCGCCGTCGGAAGGAACACCTCGTGGGTGGCGGAATCAACGCCCATGGTCCGTGCGCCCGGACGCGTCTTCACGGTTTGGACAACCTCAAATGTACGGGCAGAGGTCTCGCGAACGACCGCAAGCGAGCCGTCACGGCAACTGGACAGGATGCAGCCGTCGTCGAACTTCGTGGCGTCAACACCGGCGCCGATGGGCAGGTCGGCCAGGATCTTGCCGTCGTCGGCGCTCATGACGATCAGCTTCTGCGGATTGCGGCAGCCCACAAACAGGCGGCGTTTTTCCGTGTCCATCGACATGCCAACGGGGGCGCTTCCGGGGGCGGTCGGCCACTTGTTGACCACCTTGAGCGTCTTCAAATCCACGACCGCCACCAGGTCCTTGTCTTCAAGGTTGACATACACCATGCCTTTTCCGTCGGCCGCGAGGAACTCAGGCTTGCCGCCCAGGGGAACAGCCGCGTCCGCCTTGCCCGTCTTGGGGTCCACGTCGGGCGAGAGGACGATGAGGGCGTTGGCGTCGCCGCAACTCACGAGAACTTTGCGGCTCGCGGGATCATAGATGATGCCGTCGGCGTCCTCAGCCGCGGCCACCTTGCCAAGCACCGCGTATGTCTTCAGATCGAAGACAACAACGGAACCGTCCTTGCCGTCGCTGATAAATCCGCGGCCAAGCTCCGGCACAAGGGCCACGCCGTGGTTGCCTTTTTGTCCCGCAATGTCGGCGATTGTCTTTCCGGTCGCCGCGTCGAGAACCAGCGTGTGCGTTACGCGCGGCACATAGAGCAGCTTGTGCTCGGAATCGACCAGGAGGTAGTCCCAGCCTCCCTCGCCTCCCACGTGGAAAACCTGGCTCTCCGCATACAATTCCTTGTCGGCGGGCGCGGCCGCCGGTTGGGCCAGGGCTGCGAAACCGGCAAGAAGCACCAGCGGCATAATGAGGAGTGCGCACGTTGTCTTGCTCATGGAACATTTCTCCTTGTGGAACCTGCAATGTTGTTCAGCGCCGCGGCATTTGTCAGGCTGTTACCGGGCGTCAGAATTGACACAATGAGTATACGCCTACTGAGACACTGTCAAAACAACATAACGGGCAACACCGTCCTTTCGGCGACAAACCTTTTCCGCGGATAGTTCTGCCCCGACAGGACATCCCTTAATGGTTGTCCAGCGTCTGCTGTACCTGAACGGCGATGCAGGCGCCGAAAATGCCTTGTCCCTGCACGGTGGGATGCACCCCGTCGCAGCACAATTGGGTGGCGTTGGGGGGGTGCACGGTGATCGTCGCGTTCAACGACGGAATGTCGATTACGTGGACCGCGTGGTCGTCGGCACTATTGCGCGTTGTCGCCGCCGCCCGAATTTCGTCGCGATGGACGCCGGACGGCGGGACCACGCAAAAGATATGCGTGTGTGGGCAGGCTTTGCGTACCGCAGCCAGCCAGTCCGCGTAAGTGTCCTTGATGTCAATCCCGCCGAAATCATTTGTGCCCATGTTGCAGAAGACGTAGTCCGGTTCGGGCAGCAGCAGGCCGTTCGTCAGGCGCGATGCTGTCGCGTCGTAGTGGTCCCAGGTCTTGGGCAGACCGGGCATTTCGAGTTCCCTTACCATGCCCTGCCCTCCCGAGCCGAACTGGCCGTACTCGCAGTCGAGCGCGGCGCAGACCACGGGAAACCAGGACCCCCGCGCGCTGTTCACCCCGAGCGACTGCCAGGAGGTGAACAGGCCGTCCACACCGACCCCCTCTGTGATCGAATCGCCGAAACCAATCGCCAGCCTGGCGCGTTTCGGGTAGGCGGCCAGTGTCCCGCCGTCATCCAGGGAAAGTCCGGCAAGACGCAGATGCGCCGTCGGCGTTGTCCACCGTTTCTGCCCCAGGTCCGCAGCCCGGAAATGGATTTCGAGTTTGTGCGGCGCTGCGGGGTCCAGCCCGGTCGCGATCGGGAAGGGATAGGGTCCGCCGGTCTGGCTGAGTTGTTGCATGGCAAAGGGACCGTCATCCACCGAGTATTCGATGAACGGCATCGACGGCGGCGGGCAACCCTCGTTGGCCGTTCCGTCGACGAGCAGATCAATTCTGGCCGTGCCTTTGACGACGGTCTTGAGATAGGCTCCCGGCAGGGTGGCCTCCACCCGCGCTTCGGCGCCGGTACCGGAGGGTTTCCAAGAATACGGGGACAATCCGAAATCAGGGTGATCGCATGGAACGGCCGTCGTTGCCCCGCAGGCGGACGTGACGCCAAGGACAAATGCGATTATTGCCGCAAAGGCACCGTTACTTGGATGTTCAGACATAAGCACCATTCCTTTGGTTTGTGCCGCTTCGGCAACTTCTCCTCCTGTCCGGCCCGGCGGGACGCACAGGGACCGCCAATCATGCCGCGGTCATTATTGCACAAGCGCCTACCGTGCGCCACGGCCATGGCCCGGCGTCCAATTGAATACGAAGGCCGCCGGGACTACACTGGTTGGGACGCATCTGTGATGGGTGCCGGTGGGTTTGTGTCGGGAAACTTGGATGACGAGGGAACTGCTGCCATGAAACGCCGTGGATGGAAATTACTTGTGGGGACGGGCTTGGTGTCGGTGCTTGTTGCGCTCTTCCTCCCGGGCTGCCCCCGGGTGACCATCGTGACGGTGGAGGGGCAAGACGCAGGCCGGGCGCTTTCGCTCACTGTCGGGACAACGGCGGCGCTTCAGGCGCGGTCTTCTTCTTTTGAAGATGCCTTTTCATGGGTGAGCAGCGCGCCCGACGTGGCAACCGTCGATGCGGCCGGCCTGGTGACGGCGGTTGCTCCGGGCATGACCTTCATCACGGTGACCGGCTCGGCCAGTCATGCCAGCGACAGCGTCCTGCTGTTCGTGACACCAGACATAGCCGGTGGGGCCGAAGTGGATTGGCTGCCGGGCGAAACCGGCCCTGAGAACTGGTCTATTATCCCAATCCAACCCACGGCCTCGGACATCGTGCATTTCTCAGGCCCCACGGCCGGGTACGAAAATGTTTGCATGGCCGTCACCGCCACGGGCATCCCCCGCTTCACCGTTAACTCGGCCGCGCATTCCATACAACTCGTGTTTGACCTTGCGCCTGTCAAGCGGTGCGCAAATGTGTTGGATCCCGTGTGCGGGCTGACGGGCAGTATCGGGCCGCTCCCTGGGGGGGACTGGGTCTTTTCCGGGCACAATGGGAATGACGCCCTCATTTCATTCGAGATCCATTTCCACGTCGGGCCGCACGCACCGGAGAATTCACCGTCGGTCGATTGGGTCGCCGGTGAAACCGGCCCCGCAGGATGGTCTCTCCTGCCGCCCGCGCCCACAAGCGCCGACACGCTGCGCTTCTCGGGCCCCACCACTGTGTACAGCAGCACTTGTGTGGCGATAGATTCCGTGGGTGCCCCCCATCTGGTCATCGATCCAGCCGCGCGAACCGTGGAACTTGCCTTTGAACCCCGTCTGATTATGCCGTGCGTCATGATCTATGATCCGGTATGCGGGCTGGACGGCTCTTTCGGGCCGCTTGCCGAGGGGGATTGGGTCTTCCTCTCACACAGCGTGCATGACGATCTGATTTCATTCAACATTCCCTTCCATGTCGGGCCGTCCGCAGCGGCGAATCGCGTGTCGGCCAGTTGGATTTCGGGAGAAACCGGCCCTGCTGCGTGGACTGCGGAAACGCTTTCGAGCGGCGTGCCGTTGAATGGAATCCATCTCGCCGGACCAACGCCGCTCTTTCCCAGCCCGTGCGACGGCGAAGCCGCCCTGGGAGGCAGTCCCTTCATTTCGATTGATCAAACGGCCCACGCACTGGCGCTGAACTTTCAAGGCCCGCCGCCGCAGGTTTGCTACGACATCTACGCGCCCGTGTGCGGGTTGCAGGCGGATGTGCCGGCGCTGGAGAACGGCGTATGGACCTTCTCCGCGCCGATGCTGTCGCCGCCGGTCCATTTGCTCTTTATCATCGGCCGGGAAGAGCCATAAGAAGCAGATCGAATGGGCAGTGCCGGGCGATATTGGGGTGTTCAAGCTGAATCGCGTGAAGAAAATCAGTATGATCGATGTTGCCACCTTGGTTCTTTTTATGCAGAACCAATCAATAACCGCAGGAATAAGAAGGAGTGTATACCGATGAGTCGCATGCGAGGGTTTGGAATCGGGTTCGTTTTGGCCGCATTGGTTTGCGGAGGTGCCTTGGCCTCCGACTGGCCGCAATTCTGCGGCCCCAACCGGGACAACATGTCACAGGAGAAGGGGCTGGCCAGGCAATGGCCGGAAGCGGGGCCGAAGGTGCTGTGGCGGGTTCCCCTGGGAACCGGGTTCGCCTCGCCGTCGGTGGCGGACGGCAAGGTCTATATCTTGGACCGGCCCGATGACAAGCAGGATGTGCTGCGCTGCCTGAATCTGCAGAACGGCAAGGAACTGTGGAACTTCACCTATGACGCGCCGGGCACGCCCACGCACACCGGTTCACGCACCGCGCCGACGATAGAGGGCAAGTATGTCTATACCGTCGGGATCATGGGCCATCTGTACTGCGTGGACATCGAGACGCACCAGCCCGTCTGGAACAAGAACCTCTGCGCGGACTTCAAGGTGGCCGAGCCGATGTGGGGCGTGGCGCAGGCGCCGAGCATTTACAAGGACCTGTTGATTGTCGCGCCGCAGGCGCCCGATGCTTGGGTGGTGGCGTTCAAGAAGGCCACGGGCGAAGTGGTCTGGAAAACGGCGGGGCTGGGCCTGCTCGGCTACACCACGCCGGTCATCGCGAAACTGGCGGGTGTTGACCAGGTCATCATGGCGGGCGCGTGCAACCCGGGCGGTCCCGAAAAGGGCACGGTCGCGGCCTTCTCGCTTGCCGACGGTTCCGTCCTCTGGCGCTACGAGAACTGGCAGAACCCCATCCCGATTCCGTTCCCGACGGCGCTGCCGAATGACCGGCTCTTCATCACCGGCGGTTACAAGGGCGGGTCCGCCATGCTTCAGATTGCGGCCAAGGACGGCAAGCTGGAGGCAAATGAAGTTTTCAAAACGGATGATTCGATCGGCAGCCAGCTTCAGCAGCCACTGCTCATCGGGCAGTGCCTGTACATGAACAGCAACTCGAACGACCGTTCCGACGGGATGGAGTGCGTGGGACTGGACGGGCAGATCAAGTGGAAGACGAAAGGCACCGAAGGTCTGCCCAACTTCGGGTTCGGCCCCATCCTTTACGCGGACAACCTCATCTTCAATCTCGACGGCGACAAGGGAATCCTGCGCCTGATCGAACCGTCCCCGGACGGCTACAAGGAACTGTCCCAGGCGAAACTGCTGGACGGCAAGGAAATCTGGTCGCCCATGGCCCTGTCGGACGGCAAGCTGCTCATTCGCAGCCAGTCCGAGATGAAATGCCTGGACGTCAAGAACCCGTGAAGACGCATGTCTCGACTTAGCAGCACATGGACGAACACGGACTGGCACGGACGGACACGGACAGATATGGGTGCCTGCGAGGGCTTTCTGACTTGCGAGGCGTGCTCTTGCCCGTAATGATGGCGCGGGTTCTTGGCGATGGCTTTCAACGCAGTGCGTCTTCGGCGTCCGTGTCGGTCCGTGTTCGTCCATGTGCCGTACCCCGGTGAGTGCAACTACCAGGCCAGCGCCAGTGCGTGGTCGTGGTCGGGCATAAGATCGCCTGTCACGGCCAGGAAGGGGAATCCCCAGCGTTCCACGCTTTGGACCTGCTGCGGCTTGTCGTCCACGCTGACCGTGGATTTGTCCGGCGCCAGCCACAACACGGTGGCCTGCGGAAGCGGGCTTGCGGTCTTGAACGTGGCGGTCGCCTTCCCGTGTCCGTCCTTCTCTTCGACGGCACAGGCGGTCCATTCCGCGGTGCGCCGCGCCCGTTCCCAGGCGTTGATGTCGCGGGCCGTCCACCATTCCAGCCCGCGGCTCTTTCCTTGGGCCAGGACGTAGAGCATGGCGTCGGCCACGGGGGGAACCATGCTGTGGGCCGGGTGGAACAGGAAATGGGCCACGCCGTAATGACGGAAGGCGCCGTTCAGGATCATGTCGCCCACCGCAATGGGCGCGGTCATGATCAGGTCCTGTGTGGCGGTGCAGAGTTCAAACACGTTGTACATCTTTCCGTCGGGCGCCATCGGCTGATAGGGGTGGCAGGTGCCAAACATGAATCCCGTCTCGCCGCTCTGGCAGTCGCCCTTGCTCTGGTCCAGTTGGATGCCCTTGGCCTCGCACCAGCCGTAGAACTCCGTTTCACCCTCCCAGCGCAGGACGTGATTCTTGTTCGATACCGGCGTGATGCCGAAGAGCGCCGTCAGCTTGTCCACCTGCTCGCTGAACTTGTCCTGGCGCCAGTCGGCGAAGTTGCTGTAGGCGTCATAGTGCGTGGCCAGTTCGTGGCCTGAGTCGGTAATCTTCTGGATGATCTCCTTGGGGAATCCGGGAAGCAGGATGCACCACGTCGAATGCACCTGCGCCTTTTCCAGGTTCTCCAGCATGCGCTGCGCGCCGGCCGGATCATTTCCGTCGGAGTCGTGCGACAGATGGCCCAGGGCGGGCAGATTGCGCGGATAGAACCACAGCATCGGCACGGCGACGTGCCGTTCCTGTGCGGATTGCAGGATGGTGCGCAGCAGAACCTCCTTCCACAGGTCCGCAATGGGCTCCGTGAAGGCAGGCAGCTCCCCGGCGCCGGGCACGGGCTGGCGGTCAAAGATCCAATCCAGCGTCATGCCGTCCTCGGTGATGAGGACGCCATCGGAAATGGACCCCGAACCGTCCGAGGCGGGAACGTGGTCGCGGGTCACCGCGGTGCCCTGCTGGATGTGGATGACCGTTCCGGTGATGTCGGGGGCGATGAGGATGCACCGGCCCTGGCCGTGCATGCTCTCCGCCATGGCCACCCGGGAGGAGGGGCGCTGATGTGCGTCAAGCACGCGCGCCAGCACGCGGCAGGTCGTGGGCCGCACGGCGATGCCGTTGAAGAAGTGCAGCGGAATCGGCGTGACCGGCGTGAGCAAATGGCCGCCGGGCTCGGCCGTCATGTAACCCTCGCCCAGCGTGCAGGGCATGTCGCCGTGCCAGTAGGAGAGCAGGGGATGGTCCATCGCCACGCCGAACCAGTCCGGCACGCCGCCCACGGTCCCCACGCTTATCCACACGCCGCCCTGGTTGAGCCAGGTGTCCACGGCCGTGCGCGTTTCCGCGGGCAGGTCGCCGCTCCCCACGGTCACGAGGATGTGCAAAGAAGGCAGCGCCTCCGCAATCTTCTCGACGGGAACGCGCGAGTATCCAAGACCCGCATGATGCAGGAACTCATGCACGTAGGCGGAATGCGCGCAGGTGCGCAGCCCGTAGTCGCCCGGCTCCGGCAGGTCACAAACACCCACGGGCATCAGACCCGGGGCGGCGGATGCCAAAGAAACAGGCAGGCACAACAGCAAGGCAATGGACAACTTGAACGCGGTGTGCATAAGGGCTCCTTTCGCGCGTCCCTGCGGGACGTTCCGGTTTTGCATACCCCACACGATTCCCTATGATAAAACAGGCTGCCGAAAAGTACCAAAAGGAAGAACGATACTGCCCCTGGCGGATCCGGTGCGCGTCGGGCAGCGTCGTTCGGTTCACTCCGTTGTCACGCGCACGCCGTCCAGATGAACAAAGCTGTCGCTGGCATGTTCGGAATGCTCGCCGAGCACCTCGATGTGAAGCCTGTGCCTGCCGGGCGGCACTTCCTTTTGAAAGACGGAGACGCCCCAGATGTCATCGGCGGAATAGGTGTCCACCGTTTCGGGGGCGTTGTCGTCAATGCGGAGGACGGCCTTGCCGCAGTTGGCGCCAAGCTTTGAGAAGACAAGGACCTTCTTGCCTTCGAAAGAAAGGTCCGCCGATGCGCCCTTCTCCGCGGATATGGTGATGGTGCCCGCATGCGCCGGCTGCAGACCGCTCTTCCGTTCCCAGCTTCCCGTGAATGTGATCCCAGCGCCCGCGTCGTCAATCACAAGCGCGCGTTGGGCACCCGGCCCGTCCGCCTCCGCTTCAGCCGAAATGTTTTTGCTCCCGTCGACGGTGCGCACAGCGTACTGCGCGGCCGGGTCGGCGCCCGCCGAATGATCGAAGTAGAATGTTCCCTTGGCCACCTTGTCAAGGACGGTGCCGTCCCGCAGCACTTCGTAATAGGACACCCAGTTGTTGTCCGTCCCCGGCTCCCAGGCAAGCTCCACGCCGGGCCAGCCCATGTTTTCCCCGGCGTGTTTCGTGATGCTGGCGGGCGGCGTGGGCGCTTCCCCGTCGCGCGTGCTTCCGGGATGCATGGGGAGGTTCAGGTAAATCAATTCGCCCGGGGTCATTACCTGCATCGTGATTCCCGCGGCCATCAGGTCCGTGCCGGTACGGGACTCGTCCACTCCCGAGTTTTGGAAGGTTACCAGATACTTGCCGTCGGGGTTCAGTCCCTTGGGCTTGATGGTGACCTTGCCGGGCGCGGGCCGTTTGGGGATGATGATGCCGCGGGTGCCGTCGCGGCTCAGCCGCTGCAGGTACATCGTCGCGTCATCGCCTTCGATAACGGGCCGGTACACGTGGACCCACCGGCCCACAACGCCCTGGGAGTGAAGATAGTGGTAAATGTCGATCAACTCGCGAATGCCCTCAAGCTTCGCGGGGTCCCAGGTGTCGCCCGTCATGTCGAAATTGATGCACAGCAGGCCGCGCCAGGTGGCCTTGTCATACTTGTCCGGATTCCACACGTCCGGAATGTCGCTGGTCTTGTCGGGCGGGAAGAGCAGCGAGGCATAGTAGTTCCTCAAGATGCCGACCGCGCCGTCGCTGAACGAGAACGTCGATGCGTAGCGAACGTAGT
>CAIXUF010000693.1 GCA_903922535.1 Candidatus Hydrogenedentota bacterium | reverse complement strand
ATCGGCGGCCAAAGCGCCCCGAGCAACACCGCGACGGTCGTGCTGTAGATACCGGGAGCACCGTTACTGGGAGCGCCGACGTCTCGCCGGCTGTCTTTGAAAGAGCCAGCGGGACGCCGGCGCTCCCAGTAGGCTCACTTGCCCGCCTTCTTCGCCTTCACGATTAACTCGGCGTTGCAGATGGCGTCCTCTTCGAGGATTTCGCAGCCGCGGTCGGTCAGCGCCTTGCGCAGGGAGTCGCGGGTGTACCGGCTCACATGCTCGTGCGCGTAGGCACCGGGCGCCACCTTGCCGTAGATCCATTCGATGAGCGGCCATTGCCAGCGCCCGTAGTCGGGCGTGCCAATCACCAGGATGCCGCCGGGCTTGAGCACGCGCAGCACCTCGTCGATGTGGCTTCCGTCCTCGTCGGGGATGTGCTCGATGATTTCGGAGGAAATCACGCCGTCCAGCGACCCGTCGGCGAAGGGCAGCGCCATGCCGTTGCCCTGCATGAGCGCGCCGCGATGGCGGGACCGCATGAACCGGAGTTTTTCCAAACGCAGATCCACACCGATGGCATGCGGCAGGTCGGCCAGGATGTGGCTGCTGCCGCAGCCAATGTCGCACACCAGGCCTGACAGGGGCGCGAAGCGCATGATGATGCCGTAGCGCTTGCGCTGCCAGTAGCGCTGGAACCAGATGCGGCCGTTGTGCGCGCGCCAGTCGTAGTCGGGGAAATCGACGGAGTTGCGGATGCCCCACATGCGCCGGATCAGTTTCAGGTAGTCGATGCCGAAGGCAAGGATGCGCGCGTGGGAAACGCCCTCGATGCGCGGCTGGTAGTGAAACGGTGTCTCGGCGATGATCGCGCCCTTGGCAAAGGCCTTGAGCAGGATCTCGATGAGCACGGCGAAGTTGGTGAACTCGATTTCCAGCCCGCGCAGCATCCGTTTCCGGTAGAGGCGGAACCCGCTCGACAGGTCGAGCGGCTCCAGCGTGAGCGCCGTGCGCAAAAAGCCGTTCAGCACCTTGCTGAGCATGAGCCGCGCCCAGGGCTGGTCCGCCTTGCCGCCGGGCACGTAGCGCGAGGCAATGACGATGTCGCCCCGGTCCCGCGAATCCCACAGCCGCGCCACAAACTGGCTCGGATGTGACAGGTCGGCGTCCATGGTGAGGACATAGGCGCCGTTGGCCTCCTCAAAGCCGCGCAGGATGGCCCGGCCGTAGCCCCGCTGCTCGTCGCGCACATAGCGCGCGCCGTATTCCTCGGCAACGGTCCGGGTGTCATCGGTCGAGGGGCCGTCAATAATGACAATTTCCCACGAGACACCCAGCCCGCCCAGGGTTTCGCGCAGGGACGGCAGCAGCACGCGCAGATTCGCCGCCTCATTGAGGCAGGGAAGCGCCACCGTCAGGTCCAATGTGTTGGGACGAAGCCGAACTCCCATGAAGCCACCTCCGCTGTTGCGTTGTCTTGTATGGGCACCCTGATTCTGGCATAATGCCGCGTCCCAAACAAGTCTAAGTGTCCTTTCCCTTGAATTTCATACAACCGCGGGGAATGTCTTATGGAAATTGTCGGGCTTCATCCCATAGACATCTTCATTGTCTTTGTGTACATGATCGGCTCGCTGATGCTGGGCACGTACTGCACGCGTTTCGTCGGCAGCGCCGAGGACTTCTTCATCGCGGGAAAGGCGCTGCCCTTCTGGGCCATCGGCTTCTCCATTGTCACCTCGGACATCGGCGCCACGGACTTTGTGGCGGTGGCGGGCGCGGCCTACACCAACGGCGTGTCGGCGGCCAATTTCGACTGGATGGGCTCCATGCCCGCCATGGTCATCGCCGCCTTCGTGTTCGTGCCCTACTT